>JANTGA010000024.1 GCA_024763175.1 Sulfurovum sp. | reverse complement strand
AGTCAAGGACATCCGTTTTACGTCCGGGAACATTTTTAACGTGTCGGGCATTGACAAGAAAAACCTCTATCTTGAATGCTTCGAGAATCTGAAATACCGGTATCCAGTAGACACCGGTTGACTCCATTGCCACGGTATCAATATCACATTGTTTCAACCATCTTGCCATCTCTTGAAGATCTAGTGTAATAAAAGCATTTAATCAAAAAGATAGTATAACCTCTCTCCAAAGAGAGAAGCATATGAAGAGCTTATATAAGCTTAAAACTTATAATCGAGTTGTACCCAATATTTAGTCACATCATTTTGAGCTGCTGTGATAACCGAGTTCTCTTCGCCTGTAAAGAGTGCTGCTTTAAGTAAAAGAGCTAGACCATTAGAGAATTTATAGCTATAGAGTACATCTATTTCGCTACCTGCGTTATCGCTTAATCCATCTGTTGTCTCTATAGTACTAAATGTATGATAAAATGCCATTACTTTTCCGTAGTCTGCACTCTTGTATCCTACTTTTGCATAGAGGTCATTGAGACCATAAGTGTTGCTTTTTGCTGTATATCCCAAGAATACATCAGCAAAACCTTGCCATTTATGGAGTGTAGCTAGTGGAGTTGTGAAACCATGTGATTGTCCATCTGCATCACCAAGTGATTCATACGCAACACCTGCGATAAACCCATTGTAGTTTGTGCTGATATCACCTCTAAAGTAGAGTGCATCTACAGTTGGCTTGCCATTATCATCAGTCTCCATAGAAGCGTCTTGCTGTGTAGCTACTTCAGCGATATATTTAAATGCTCCTACTTTTCCTGTAGCCATCAAACCATAAGTATCACTGCTTGAACCAATAAGGTACCCATAGGCTGTGAGCTTAAGTTCTGGCATCACTGTATAGTCAGCGTGGAGAAGTACTGTTTCAGTCTTTCCTGAGAGTGCATCTGTGACACCGTGACGGTCAGTTACATAGGCTGCCATTACATTGAGGTTCTCTATAGAGCTATTGGATATCGCATAGCTTGTGAATGTTTGTGGCATCTGTCTCCAGCCCACTGCCCCTACAAATCTCTGATCATCGAGGTTCACCATTTGGCGACCTGCTCTTAGAAGTGTACCACCCATTTTGTAGTCTAAGTAGGCTTGCGTGATTCTATTATTCTGAGGATCAGCGATAAGTGCATACCCCTCTTGTTCAGGTGCATACTCATCATAGCCATAGTTGACAACTGCCATCATCTCGCCAAAAGCTCTAAGTCCTTCGATACCTCCGATATTAGCTCCAACAGAGAGTGCAAATCTAGTAGTAATAGCATCAGCATTTTCATTGACACTATCATCTACGCTCTCATATCTTGTTCTAAGCTGCCCATTATATTTGAAATCTTGTAAGATTCCAAAGTCAACGCTCTCTTCTTGGACGGCAACTGTCGTCTCCTCTGGTTTGACATCTCCACCTGCTACTGCCAAAGCAGATGCAACAAGAGATAGTAGTATTGTTTTTTTCATTTTTACTCCTTGATTTTGAAATGAATGATCGATCTATAGTGACATAAAAACCACTTCGTCTATTCGTCCTCTTTTGCGAACTTCTCATAGAGGAAGCTCAGTATCGCTTCACGACATCTGATATACTCTGGATCGTGCTGTAACTCCACTCTATTTCTAGGGCGTGGCAGATTGACCTCAAGTATCTCACCGATCGTTGCCTCAGGTCCATTGGTCATCATGATCACACGATCTGAGAGCAGTACTGCCTCATCTACATCGTGTGTGATGATGATGACCGTATTTTGTACATTTTGCTGTATACGCATGAGGTGCTCTTGGAGATTGGCTCTCGTGAGTGAGTCGAGTGCTCCAAAAGGCTCATCCATCAGCAGTACTTTGGGCTTGATCGCCAAAGCTCTGGCGATGCCTACCCGTTGTTTCATACCTCCACTGATCTCATCAGGGAGCTTATCTTTGGCATGGTCTAGGTTGACCATAGTTATGAATTTCTCTACTCTCTCCTTGAGCTCCTTTTTGCTAAGTTCAGGCATTACTTTTTTAACTGCCATCTCAATATTTTGATAGACGCTCAGCCATGGGAGCAAAGAGTGGTTTTGAAACACCACCGCACGGTCAGGTCCAGGACCTTTGACCTCTTTGCCAAGCAAAAAGATATATCCCTCTGTCTGTGCATCAAGCCCAGAGATCATATTGAGCAGGGTAGATTTACCGCATCCACTGTGCCCAATGATAGAGATAATCTCATTTTGTTTGATCTCCAAATCCACATCTGTAACAGCGATATAGTCCTCTTTGCCAGGGATTGGGAATCTCTTTTCGATATTTTCTAATTGCAAGAACCTTTGTTCAGCCATTATGCTCTTCCTCTCTTTCTATAGTCAAAAAAGTCTGCTATTTTTCCCATGATAAGATCAAGCAAGAACCCAATGAAACCAACCATTATTATACCAATAATGATATTGTAGTAGTTGAGATTGTTGTACTCATCCCATATCCAAAACCCTATACCGATACCACCAGTTAACATCTCAGCAGCGACGATAACAAGCCACGCAATACCAAGTGAGAGGCGCATCCCTGTGAAGATGAATGGTACTGCAACAGGCAAAATAATCTTGATAACCTTCTCGATAGGTGTAAATCTCAAAACTTTGGCAACATTCATATAGTCAGGGCTCACATTCTTTACACCAAGCGTAGTATTGATAATAATAGGCCAAATTGATGTAACAAAGATCGTTGACACTGCTGTCATATTGATATCCTGAAATATAAACAGCAGTAGAGGCAACCATGCTAGAGGTGAGACTGGCTTGAATACCTGTATGAATGGATCGAAAGCATATTGTGCCTCTTTGCTCATACCGATAATTAGTCCAAGCGGCACTCCCACCAAAATAGCAAGTCCAAACCCCATAAATACTCTCTCCAGGGAGGCGACAATCTGCCAAAAAATCCCCTTGTCATCTTCATTTTCGACATAGAAAGGGTCTGAGAGCACACCCTTCATCTCATCACCTGCTGATGTAGTACCACCAAAAGCAGCTATATATGTATCAGCTGGCGTAGGAAAGCTCTCAACTTTAGATGCAGTCCAAGACCACACCAAAATCAATGCTCCAAATACAAACATTGGCAATATTATTTTTTTCGCTAAATCATAATTCATGTGACTCCTTTTTAATACGCTTTCAAAGCAAAGCTTCTCAAGTGTCTTTTTAAAAGACTTGCCATTGAGGCAACTCTGTTTCAAAAGATTGCTAACGCTGAGTTCACCTCGGCGGTGAGCCCTCGCACTAGTGCTCTTTGATTCTTGTTTTACCAAAAGCCTATTTTTTTGTTACATATTTTGGATCAGCACATCCAGCTGGTCCATATGGACATACATACTCAGGTTGTTTTGTCTCAAGTGACCCTTCCCAGCCATTGAGTGCTTTAAGATCTGTTTGGCTTACTTTTGGATCAGTTACTTTAAAGCTGTAGATATACTCTACTGCTTTGTTTGGATCAAATACTTTACCATCCATAAATTTGTTATACTGATCTACACCATCTACTTTCCAAGGGCTTGGTGGTAGAGTATATCCTACCTCTTTAGCTGCTACTGCAAAGAGGTCTGGTCTATATACTTTTTCGATCACCTCTTTCATATTGACAGGTTTATCAAGCTGACCCCATCTATACATCTGTGTAATAAACCACATACCGTGTGAGTAGAATGGATAGGCTGCGTAGTAGTTTGCAAATACATTAAACATTGGGTTTGACTCTGAGTCTTGACCTTTGAGGTATTGGAATGTACCAGTCATTGACTTTTCAAGTACCTTTACAGGAGCTTTAACATAGTTAGGCTTGCTGAGTATCTTTGCTGCCTCTTTTCTGTTCTCCCAAGAGCTATCGAGCCACATTTGTGCTTCGATGATAGCTTTCATAACCGCTTTTGTAGTCTCAGGATACTTCTGGACAAAATCCGCACGCGTCTGAAGAACTTTTTCAGGGTTGTTGTTCCAGATATCATAGTTGGTTACAAGAGTTGAGCCTTTGTTTGCCATAACAATTCTCTCATTCCATGGCTCACCTACACAGTACCCTTCAATATTCCCTGCAATGAGGTTGGAAGGCATGGTTGGTGGCGGAAATGGTTTGATCGTTGTATCAGCATCTGGCTTAATCCCTGAAGTTGCCATCCAGTATCTTAGCTCATAGTTGTGTGTAGATACGGGGTGTACCATACCAAAGTTGAGTGGCTTATATTTGTCACCCTCTGCAGCGTGTTTGGCATCTATATATTTTTTCAGAGCTTCAGAGCCTAGTGGTCTCTTCTTGTCATCCATACCATATTTTTTCATCTGCTTGATGATTTTGTTCCCGTATGTTATACCATTACCATTGAAGTCTAGTGAAAGTACAGCGACCAAAGGAGCATCACCATTGATACCAAGTGTTGCTGCTATAGGCATACCTGCAAGTGCGTGTGAGAAATCATACTCACCATTGATCACTTTTTGCTGGATACCTGGCCATCCGCCACCCTCTTTTTTGACTTTGACATTCAAGCCATACTTTTCAAAAAATCCCTTCTCTTTAGCGATGACGATAGGTGCACAGTCTGTAAGTGCGATAAACCCTATCTGTAGATCTTTCTTCTCAAGCTCAGCGAGCAAGGCAGTAGTGACCAACGAGATGCCTAAACCTAATTTGATAACCTTTGTTAACATGTTTACTCCTTAATTTTTCATTGTGAGTGCAAGTATACCATAAGAAATATTGCTATTTAACCCCCATATTGTCTATTTTTTAATCAATATTATACTTAATTTTACATTAAATTATTTTATGCTACAATTCATTACTTTATTTGAAAAAATTATATATAATGTAAGAATCAATCCAAAAGGAAAAAAATGATCCGTTCAGTTTGTGGGTATTGTGGTGTAGGGTGTGGGCTAGAGTATAAGAGTGAAAAGCTTATAGGTGATGTGACATACCCCGTCAATCATGGCAAAGTCTGCTCCAAAGGGGTGAGTGAACTAGTAAGTATCCAGACTCCCACCCGTCTGCTTCGTCCTCACAAACGCAAAAGTATTCAAGAGCCTTTAGCGATATGCTCTTGGGAAGAGGCGATCGATACTATAGCTGATAAGATTCATCACACCCGTAAAGAGAAGATAGGCTTCTACCTCTCAGGGCAGTTACTCACAGAGGATTACTACATAGCCAACAAGCTTGCCAAAGGATTTATCGGTACGAATAATATCGATACCAATAGCCGTACCTGTATGGCAAGTGCGGTTGTAGCTTACAAAAAATCTCTAGGGGCGGATTTCGTACCTGTACGGATGGAAGATATATTTCAAAGTGATCTACTCATACTTGCCGGAGCCAATACGGCTGAAGCCCATGTCGTCTTTCACAACCAGATCAAAAAAGCCAAAAAACTAGGCTTGAAGATCGTCGTGATCGACCCTAGATATACGGATACAGCTGAGATAGCAGACCTCTATCTACCCCTCAAAGTTGGAAGCGATATCGACTTTTTCAACCTCCTCTCCAAACGCATCATCGATGAGAAGCTCTATGATCAAGAGTTCATAGATGAGAGCATAGAGAACTTTGATAGCTTCATCAATAAGTTCAAGCGAGTCCCCGTCACCAAAATGCTTAAGCGAACAGGACTCAGTAAAGAGCAGTTTGAGGAGTTTTGGCAACTCTACCAAGCAAGCCCCCGTATCATCACCGCATGGACTATGGGACTCAACCAATCCTCTCAGGGAGTCGATAAGAACTTGGCACTTATCAATACACACCTGCTCACAGGCAAGATATTCAAAGAGGGGTGTGGGCCACTCTCACTGACAGGACAGCCAAATGCAATGGGCGGCAGAGAGGTAGGGGGATTTGCTACGATGCTAGCTGTACATTTGGGCTTTGATAAGGAGAGCATCAAAAAAGTTGCAAATTTTTGGCAAACAGAGAAGATAGACAACAAACCAGGACTCACTGCTACACAGATGCTCCAAGCCAATCTGGATATGCTTGTGATCTGCCATACAGACCCCGTCTACCATCTCCCCAATCGAAACAGAGTAGAAGAGCTTATAGCCAAGATCCCCTTTGTTGTGGAGATCAATGCCTATGAGAACTCCGAGAGTGCCCCATATGCCCATATTCGTCTCCCTGCAGCACCTTGGGGCGAAAAGGAGGGTTCACAGACCAATTTGGATAGGACCATCACCAAACAACAGAAGCTTACGAGAACCTCCGTTGACTGCAAAAGCGACTGGGAGATATTTCAGCTCATTGCCCAAAAGCTTGGATACCAAAAGCAGTTTGATTTTGCCAGCAGCAAAGAGATATTTGAAGAGTACCAACAGATGAGCCGCCTCAGCCCACTGCTTGATATCGAAAATATCAACTATGAGGCACTAGCCAATGAGCCATTTGTCTGGGGGGAGAGTATTCACAACTTTCTCACACCCAACCAAAAAGGAGTCCTCCACTTTGTGCAAAACAGACTCCTCAGTGAAAAGACAGACCTGGAGTATCAATACACCTTAATCACGGGTCGTACGCGAGACCAGTGGCATACAGGCACCAAAACCAATCTACCCAAAACACTGCTCAAATATAAAAAGCTCAACTTTTGCGAAATACACCCCGATGATGCCAAAGAGCTAGGTATCAAAGATGGAGCAAAGATCAAAGTGATCTCCAAAAGAGGCGAAATCCACACAGAAGCTCTCATCACCGAGCGTATCAACCCCAAAACACTCTTCATCCCTATCAGCAACCGTGATATAAACTATCTCACCAATGATATCCTCGATAGAGAGTCACTGCAGCCTGACTATAATCATAATGCGGTGAAGGTGGAGTTATTATCTTAATATTACATTAATAATAAGATTGTTTCAGCGTGAATATTGGTAAATGCATATTTTTTAAACAATTTAAAATTACATTTACATTAATAATAATGTTATAATCTCAAGAATAAATGATCAAAATTGGATGCAACTAAATGAATGTAGATAACAAAACTCCTCTTCAGAGCTTTATCAACCAAAAAGCAGATACCTTGATGCAGTGTGGCAACTATAGTATCGATATCCCACCTCTCAAAAGAGATGAGCAGTATCGATTTCACTTTGATGCTACTGCTTGCGTGGGGTGTCACTGCTGTGAAGCTGCCTGTAATGAACAAAACGGCAACCCTGCTGATGTCAAGTGGCGTAGAGTAGGAGAGATGGAGGGAGATACATGGATCAAAAACGATATGGTAAAACTAGGCGTAGCCCCACATCTACCCGATATCGAAGTGACCAAACCAACGACCCGCTATACATTATATGATAATATGCCTATGCTCAAACCAGCTGATGCACACATCATCAAACCTGCTCACGCAGAGCTGCCGCTTCTCTTTATGACCGTGTTGACACAGATGAGCTTAGGGGGCAGTGGTAGCTCTCTCTTTGGTAGGTGCTCTCTTGAATGAACTGCTAGGGCGTTATCTCTTTTATGTGAGTGTTGTACCGCTTGGACTAGCAGGGAATTTCTTCGCAGGTAATCAGAGAGGTTAATGATGATAGATAAAATAAAACAGTTTTTAGGTGTAGATATCAAAGCTGTCAATATCTACAGTGATGCACTTCCTGAGGGGATCAAAATGAGAGAGCAAGAGGTAGCAGGTCAACTCATCTATCAAAGTGAAGAGAGAAGCAAACATATGATCAAAACTAAATCAGGAGCGAAAAATGAGTAATTTTATCAAGGCAACGGAAATTTGGATACCCAACGAAAATCAAACAGCACTCACACTGCATAGCGGACTCTACGGAGAGAATATCGAGCTTGAACTATACTCTAAAAATATAGTTTTTTATTATAACTACGGCTTGCCTGGGAAGGCTTGGGCGATGGGACATCCTATCGTTCTGACCGATCTGGAGGAGTCATTTTTTAAGCGAACTGATATAGTAAAGGAATTGGGACTCACCTCTGCTATTGCTATGCCTATCTTTGCAGGGGAGTATCTGCGAGCTGTTGTGGTCTTCTTGTGTGGAGATAGTGAAGAGCATGCAGGAGCGATAGAGCTATGGAGAGCCTCTCCTGATAGGATCAAAGAGATGGAGCTGGTCAATGGATATTATGGTACTATGGAGGAGTTTGCTTGGATATCCAAAAGTATCAAGATCATGAAGGGTCAAGGACTCCCGGGCAATGCTTGGAAAAACTCTGCACCGCTTATCATGAAAAACTTAGGAGAGTCAGCGACCTTTATGCGTGCAAAAAAAGCTCACAAAGAGGGTATCACGACAGCTCTGGCTATCCCTGCGTGGATCGATGAATCAGATGGATATATCATGACATTCCTCTCAGCCAAAGGGACACCAATCGCAAGACGATTTGAGATATGGTATCCAGATCACAAAGATGGAACTCTACACTTCCAAGATGGCTATTCACACGGAGATGTCAACTTAGATGAGCTCTATGATGGTGTTGTGATACAAAAAGAGGAGTCACTTTTGGGTGAGAGTTGGAGACGGGGACTACCACTCCTGAACAAAAACAGCCAAGAGGAGCATGAACCAAAAGATTGTGACTATACACTTGTGATCCCTGTCATTCAAAATGGCTTCTGCCAAGCACTCATTAGATTTTACTACTAAGGAGTAGAGATGAAAAGTGCTACCCTCCCCATACTCCTCAAAGATCAAAAGATTCTACTCATAGGCGGAGGGAAGGTAGCTCTTCAAAAAGCGCAGGTATTGGCAGCCAATGAGATAGAATTTCGTATCATCTCTGAAAAGTTTATAGACGAAATAACAAAACTTGCAACCAATAGAATACAAAAAAAATTCAAGCTCAAAGATATCGAAGATGAGCAGATCATTATCGATGCCACAGGCAATCCCAAGGTCGCCAAGAAGCTCATCAAATACAAAAAAAAGTATCCTATCTTGCTCAATGTGGTCGATGTGCCAGGGCTTTGTGATTTTTACTTTATGGCACTTACAAAAAACAGACCTCTACAGATAGCTGTCTCCTCCAATGGAGCAAGCCCAACCGCGGCGAAGTTCTTCCGTGATGAGTGTGAAAAGCTCATTCCTCAGGATATCACTGCATATCTGCAAACCAAACAAAAAGAACGCGATCAAGGTATCATCGATATCGCCCAAACCCAGCAAGAGCTGCTTGTACAAAGATCCAAGGTCTATCTGGTGGGATGCGGACTAGGTGATGTGGAGCTTCTGACCATCAAAGCCTATAGAGTGATCCAGAGTGTGGATGTGGTGCTTTATGATCATCTCATCTCTGAAGAGATCAGACAGATCATTCCAGAGCAGACTCTCAAGATATCTGTGGGCAAACAAAAGGGCTTTCACAGCAAATCCCAAGAGGAGATCAATGCACTTATACTCTACCATGCAAGGCAGGGCAAAAGTGTCGCACGACTCAAAAGTGGTGATCCTTTTGTCTTTGGACGCGGAGCAGAAGAGCTGCTGGATATCATCAATGCTGGGGTAGCAAGCGAGATCATCCCTGGTATCAGCTCCTCTATTAGCGGATGCTCTATGGCTGGTATCCCTATCACCGCAAGAGGATATGCAGCAGGATTTACTGTGGTCTCAGCTCACCTTAGAGGCAACTCTATCAACCTAGACTGGGTAGAGTTGCTAGAGAAGCCCAACCATACAGTAGTGGTGCTGATGGGACTGAGCCGCGTCAAAAAGATAGTCGCAGAGTCTCAAAGACTCGGTATCGCTCAACATAAACTCTGTGCGATAGTCTCCAATGCTTCACGACCCAACCAACATGTCGTCACCTGCTCATTAAGAGAGTTGCCTCAATGTGCCAATCAGATCCAACGCCCCGCTATTTTAGTCTTTGGGGATGTGGTGAAATTTCATAAGATATTTAAAGGATAATCAATGCAAATACTGCAAGAAGCAAAAGAGCAAAGAGCAAAAAAAATCAACAAAATAGAGAGACTCAAAGAGCTCAAAACCCCACTGAGCGTCTATGAGAGGCTTGAGAGTATCAGTCAAAATGGACTCGATGATCTTGCCGATGAGGATGGGGCATTTTTTCTCAAATGTTTTGGACTTTTTCTCAAAAAGGATGGTCGCTTCATGCTGCGTATCCGTATACCAGCAGGACAACTCACCCCTAGCCAAGCCATCAAGCTAGGAGAGGTATCCCAGAAGTATGGAGAGGACTATATAGATATCACCACCAGACAGCAGTTGGAGTTTCGATTTCTCAAGCTAGAAAACCTCTATACTATACTCAAAGAGTTAGACTCAGTTGGTATCACTACTTTCCAAACAGGTGTGGATAACTTCAGAAATATCGTCACTTCATCTTTTGACGGACTAGGCAAAACAAGCGTGATTGCTACTAAACCCATCATCGATGAACTCCAAAAGATCTTTTTGAAGAACGAAGAGTGGATAGGTCTGCTGCCTCGTAAATTCAACACAGCAATACTGGGAAACACTATCAATGACTGTAATATCTATGGACATGACTGCTGCTTTGTGCTGGCAAAACAGGGTGATACTATAGGCTTCAACCTCTATCTAGGGGGCAAAGTAGGTGTGCAGGCAAGCAACAGCGGTCTCTTTATAGAGCAAGACCAAGTAGTAGCCACCTTCAATGCCGTGATCAATCTCTTCAAGGAGTATGGATTTAGAGATAACCGCAACAAGAACCGTCTGCACTTTTTGCTAGAGGCTGTGGGGATGGACTCATTCGTTGATGCTATCAAAGCCTACTCCAAACTAGAGTATCTCCCAAGCGGTGAGATATTGGCAACAGATGAGTACAGCCTAAATGACTCAGGAGTCTTTGATCTGGATGACTCTCTCAAAGCTCTACACCTCTCTATCCCAAGCGGTGTATTCAAAGGAAGCGATCTCAAGAAGGCAGGAGAGTTGGCTATGAGCGTGGATGGTGAAGTGCGACTCAGCGTGGAGCAGAGTCTCTACATCATCACTCCTAGAGACAAAGTAGAAGAGATCAAAAGATCTCCACTCTATGATCAATACTCAGCCTATCAAAATATCTACTTCAACCACCAGATCGCATGTGCAGGGACTGCTACATGTGCCTTTGGGGTCATCCCCAACAAACCTGATGCCATAGAGCTTGCCTCATATCTCGCCCAAGAGGTTCCTCTACGCGACGGAAAAGTACGAATGTACTGGTCTGCATGCCCCAAAGGGTGTGGTATTCACGGTATAGCCGATATAGGTTTTGAGGGCTGCAAAGCCAAAGATAGCGAAGGCAACAGGGTCGATGGTGTCCACATCTATCTAGGCGGCAAAGCGACCCAAGAGGCACAAGAAGCCAGACTGCTCTACAAAGCACTTCCCCTCACGCAAGCCAAACTCAAGGTCAAAAGCCTTATGGAGTTCTACAGAGACCACAGAACAGATGCAGAGAGCTTTGAAGCGTTTGATGATAGGGTCTTGAAAAGTATGTCTGTAGAGGAGATTTTAGATCAAATAGCATAGAGGTCTTTAGTATTCTGTCCACGCCGGCCCATCCGTTCACCCCTGAAAGTCACAGATAGCTAAAATGGGTAGTCAAAGAGATGAAAAATGGAGTGAGATTGAAGAAAAACGGGAGGTTTTTTTGGATGGATTGTTATTGGCTTAAAGTGAGCTTGGTGGGGGTAACTTGGGGGTTACGATATTTCTTCTAGTTCACTCATTTACACAACCCCGTGATAGGATCTAAAATATCCCTAAATTTTCATACTCTTGCGAATGTATCTGCTTCGTATCTGTACATATATCAAAGACATAAAGCCTTTTTTGAGAGATGCTACCATCCAGCAGCCTGGTCGTTTCTTATAGCGTTTGATATGGTCTTCATAGAAGCCTTTCATAAAATACTCATCGTTTAATACAACCATATCCTTTCGTGGTTTTGCAATTTTAAATAAATCCGTTATGCGTTCCCAACGAGAATGTTGGGAACGAGATGAAACCCATTCCCTGCTATAAATTATTCATATAGATTATAGCTAAATCACTCTTTCTCTGCCCACGCCATCCTCGCCAGCAACCCGGCTGTCGTCGTGTAGCCGACCTCTGAAAACCTCAGATCACCTTTGGCATCATAGATAAAAGTTGTTGGAAAAACCTCAATATTAAATTGTTTTGCCCACTTTCCTTCTCTATCATTGAGGACTTTGTAGCTAAGTTGATGCTCTTTCATATAAGCTTTCACTTTATCGTCACTGCCGGAGTTGACGGCGATCGTCAGGACTTCATATCTGTCCGAAAGACGCTGGATATTGGGGGCTTCGGCTTTGCATACGGGACACCACGTCCCCCAGAAATGGATCACGAGAGGTTTTCCTTTGGATACCTCAAAATGATCTCCATCCAATAGGGTCACATCGAACGCGGGCAAGCCCTCAGAGGTGAGAGCGGGTTTGCGCAGATAGCTGACAGCCTGGCTCACGACAAAGAGCAGCACCAAAGCGATGGCCAACTCCTTGAGGATCATTCGAGGATTCCAGCTTATCCTATCAAAGAGACGCATCGATCACTTCCACCGCTCATATCCCCTTATGATTTCCCAAATAGATAAATAATATCGGGCCAGAAAACCACGATCACTACGGCCAGCACCTGCAAGAAAATAAAGGGCACCACCCCTCTATAGATCGCACCGGTCGTCACTTTATCTCCGGCAGCGCCCTTGAGATAAAAGAGTGCGAAACCAAAGGGCGGCGTCAAAAAGGATGCCTGGAGGTTCATCGCGATCAGGATGGCAAACCAGAGCGGATCGATCCCCAACGAATGAACGATGGGCACCAAGATCGGTACGACGACGAAGGCGATCTCGATAAAATCGATAAAAAAACCGAGCAGGAAGATCACCAGCATCGAAACAAGGACAAAGACCCACTGGCTGCCGACATCGCCGGAGAAAAACGCTAACGCCATATCACCGCCGCCCAGTTCGTTGAAGACCAACGAAAAGGCTGTGGCGCCGATCAGAATCATGAAGATCATCGCTGTCAATTTGACGGTTTCGACCGAAGCGTAGCGTACCAGAGCAAAGGAAAAACTGCCATTGCTCCAGGCCAGCAGTGCCGCACCCAGCACACCGATCGCTGCAGACTCAGTCGGTG
Organism: Sulfurovum sp.; assembly: GCA_024763175.1. Lineage (GTDB taxonomy): Bacteria > Campylobacterota > Campylobacteria > Campylobacterales > Sulfurovaceae > SZUA-451. Next base: position 12,117 of record JANTGA010000024.1, on the reverse strand, counting down.
ATGCGATACCCGTGAAAATAGAGCCCAGTACTGCCACGATCAGAAGCAGAGGCGGAATGATCGCTTTGAGAGCGGCTTTGGCCGTCTCGCCGTAGCTCTCATCACTCTGGATCGCTGGAGCGACGTCCTTGCGCAGGAATGAAACGATGAAGATATAGAGGATATAGAGGAGGATCAGCAGGAGTCCGGGAACCACTGCCGCCTTGAAGAGGTCACCGACACTCAGATGCATCTGGTCTCCCAGTACGATCAGGACGATCGAAGGAGGAATGATCTGCCCCAGAGTACCACTCGATGCGATCGCACCGCTTGCCAGAGCGGGATCATAACCGTGCTTGAGCATCAGCGGCAGTGCGATCAGGCTCATCATCACGACTGATGCCCCTACGATTCCCGTACTGGCAGCCAGAATGGCACCGACCAGTACGACTGATATCGCCAACCCGCCCCGGATCGGACCGAAGAGTCTGCCCATAGAGATCAGGAGTTCTTCCGCCATTTTCGATTTCTCCAGCACCAGTCCCATCAGGATAAAGAGTGGGATCGCCATCAGCGTGATATTGCCCATGATGCCATAGACCCGATAGGGTAGCATTTCAAAAATCGTAAACCCTACTTCGTCTGAAATCATCGCAAAAAAGAGTGCAACCCCCGCAAAGACAAAAGCCACTTGAAAGCCTAAAAGCAACAGGATCAAAGAGAGGATAAACATCAAAAAGACCGGGTCGATCCAGAATGCCCAGTCAAACCATGCACCCATCATCTCGAACATAAGCAACAAAGCTGAAAGAGAAAGCATGATCCAAAATCCCCTGTAGGATACCAGGGAGCGATAAGCCTTGAGCACTTCACTGATGGCCTGAAGGATCAACAGCCCGAAGGCGACGACGATCATCCCTTTGATCAGATAGCGGTGTGTCAACCCCCCAGGATCACTGGATATCTCGTGCTGTAGATAACTCTGCAGTGTCATATCCCACGCATTGTACATCATCAGCAGCGAAAAAGGGATCACCAGAAGGAGCATTGAAAAGATTTGGATCAGCAGCTTGCTCTGCTCGCTGTAGCGCTCATAAAAAATATCCACTCTCACATGTTTGTCGTGCTTCAAAGCATAGGAGATCCCCAGCAGGAAGATCACATCATAGAGATGCCACTCTATCTCCTGCAAAGCGATGGAGCCGGCTGAAAAGAGATAGCGCATCATCGCATCATAAGTGACCAACAGTGCCAATATGACGACTAGAAATGCTGCCGTCAAGCCGGCATATTTTGCTACTCTATCCAGCCTGTAACTCAGTTTTGCTTTATTCATACTACTTTTACCTATTCATCTATTCTATAATTTTCATCGAAAAAAGGATCATACCCTCTGCTGCTCATCTTCTGCGGCGGATAACCGCTGATCTCTACTTCTGTTCCTACCTCTGCCCATCTCCAGAGGCGTTGGGCAAAACCATTTTTCATTCTGATGCATCCATGTGAGGCCGGCCAGCGAGGAACCGGACCCAAATGCATAGCGATACCGCTATTGGTCAGGCGAAGCATATAGTTCATCTTTGCTCCCCCTTTAGGTTTGGGCCAGAGATTGGAACGATGATAGCGCTTTTTTTGGAGAATGGTATAATAACCTCTGGGTGTCCGGTGTCCCTTTTTTCCCGTAGAGACAGGTCCTTCCAGTACAACATAATCATCTTCATAGGCATAGGCCATCTGCATATCCAAATCAATCAGGATAAACTTCTCAGCATGAACTTGTGCTATAGTTAGCAGCAACAATAGCAATATGATCGGAAAATTCATTCGATTTCTCATTGTGCTATTATAACAAAAAGCAGAAGTAAAGAGATGAAAAGATTTACACACGAAACAATGTGGGAGATTTTGAGCTATCTTGAAATCATCGTCTCAAAGGCCAAACCCCATGAGATCATATCCTTTCAGATTCCCAATCCCGACAAAAGAGCAGACCCAGACAACAGTAAGCGGGAAAATGCTCAGCAGACACCCTGCCTCTATTATGGCTGGAAAGTCTGGTTTGATTTGACTGAACTGCTCCAGTGTCGCATGATGACCCCTCGGAGTATCGACAAAGAAAGCATCATCCTGCGTTATCAAAAACTGGACCCGGCAGACTCTTTCCATCAAGCAGAAGTAAAAGACAAAAAAGAGAAATATGGCATACACTCCCTTTTCTCTACAATCCGCAAAAACGAAGAGCCGGCTTTTCTCTCTCATTATGTAAGGACACTCAAACAAGCCAAAATAGAGAAGTGCCGAACGGTTCTCGATCTGGGTATCAACCGTGGTGATGAATTTGATCTGATTCGAACGATTGTGGATGAAAACATATATCGTAAAATGGAGCTGATCGGTATCGATCATAGTCAGACCGCCATCGAACAGGCAAAGGCAGAATTCCCTGAAGAGAATGTCACGTTCCACTGTCACGACATCAACCATCTCGACACACTGCCTCTCCCCAAAGCAGACCTGCTTCTTTCCATCGGCACCTTGCAAAGCCCCGGTATTGATTTCAAGCCCCTCTTTATGTCCTTGATCCAAAACCATCTCACCACCGATGGTGCTATCATCCTCGGCTTTCCAAACTGCCGCTGGATCGATGGAGAGATGATCTATGGTGCCAGAGCTCCCCACTATAATTTTCCGGAAATGTCCCTGGTCATCAAAGATATCTATTTTTGCAAAAAGTATCTGCAGCAGCATAAGTTTCGTGTTACGGTTACAGGGAAGGATTATCTCTTTCTCACAGCAACAAAGATAGGGGTAACCAAGTAATCTTTTAGAGCGAAAAACTACTTGGCTTTGTCGGCCTCTTCGATCTCCAGCAGATGCATCCAAGATCTCGATTTTTTGAAGATATAGATCACTTTTGAGTAGATTCGATCACGGGGTATCGCACCGAAAAATCGGCTATCTTCGGAATTGTCCCGATAGTCACCAAGCAGATAGTAGTGCTCGGGCTCAACAGCACTCAAAGGTATCTCAGTCAGCACCACCGGCCCTTCAAGTCTCCAGTTGTGCGCTACACCATAGTATTTCAAGTAGGGGTCTTTGATGAAATAGCCCTCTTTTGTCAATACCGCTTCAAGATCGTAGGATTGTGCCAACTGTTGCGTTCTTGATGAATCACCATCGATCTGGAGATAAAAGGAGCGCTCTTTTTGGAAAAATCTATCGCCCGGCAGCGCGGCACAGCGCTTGATATAGAGTCCTTTTCGTGGATCTTTGTTATGATCGACGACGAGAAGATCACCCCGATGAATCGAGGAGAAGTGACGGTCGCAGAGGACTCTGTCTCCCTCCACCAATCCATAATTCATACTGGTTCCTTCGATGCTATAGAGGCGATACTTGCTCCAAAACAGAATCAATCCTATAAGCATCAAGAACAAAAAAAAGATTTTTTTCATTACAAGCTCAATCGCATCAATTCGGCTCTCGTTTTAGGTTTTTGATTGCATACTTCTCTCGACAACAAAGCCCACGATCTCTTGCATCAAAGATTAAAACCTGTAAGTCATTCCCGCACTGACAGCATCCTGGCTCAGTTGATCATAATAGGTACCATCATAGCCGTAAAGCATGGAATCAATAGCACCATCATCCATCAGCCTCGTATACTCAAAATAGAGAGAGATGTCACCTTCACTGTCATACGAATCCTCATCGACAAAGGTATAGCTGACACCAACTCCCCACTGAAAATCACTCTCATCGAGAATTGTTTTCCCGACATTTTCCGGATGCCCAGGCATATTTCCATCCGCACCCTGGACATTTACATTCCCAAATCCCAGCAAACCATAGAGTGTGAAATAATCCTTGTTCTCACTACTTCTTCGCGCCTCATCCCAAAATCGATACTGCGGCTTCACAAAAAAACTATAATTGAACACATCCGCATAATCTTCCGAAAAGAAACTTTTGGAGATCCTGCCTTCGAATGCCAGGTATTCATTATAATTGTATCCAATGGTGCCCGTAAATCCTCCTGTCTCATCCTGCGTCGGTCTTTGTGAATCAAACCAACCATTGTGGATAGAGTAGGTTCTCTGGTAAATCAGCGCGGCACCGATATAAAAAAACTCATCCTGTTCGTCCTGCTGCACAACTGGCACATTGGCAGGCACGATACCCTCCGCTGCAAAACCGATTCCACCCAGCACAAACACTGAAGCAAGTGAGATTACAATACGTTTCATTCTACAACTCCTGATATTCACCCAAATATGTGATCGCAGACAACCCTCGACCAACTTTACCCGGATTTATTTTATAGATAAATTATACTATATAATATTAAAAATTGATACATTGATTTTTCACTATTTATGAATATTAAATGGGATATGTTTCGATAAGTAGTCAATGTTGCACATCGGATATTCTATTGCAGTGGATAATACTTTGTTTCATTTGCTTCGAACGTTTAAGGAATAGCCGACGCGCGCGATTCTGTTTATCACAAAGCCGGATTATTCAGCATAGAGGAAAGCGGGCCGAGAATGCCCCGACCGGAGAGTTTTTCAATCTATCGAAACAACAATCTCATCATTCTGTACGTCAAAGAGTACATTGGCACCCTCCTCGACCTTTCCTTCAAGGATCAATTCGGCAAGCCGATCTTCGACGACTTCGTAGAGTGCTCTTTTGAGCGGACGAGCGCCATAGACCGGGTCGAATCCTGCCTGCGCCACATATGCTTTGGCGGCCGGCGTAAGTGTGATCTGAATATCCCGCTCTGCCAACTTCTCCTGAATACTCTTAAAGAGAATATCTACGATACTGGTGATCGCTTCGAGGTCAAGCGGATTGAAGATCACGATATCATCCAAACGGTTCAAAAACTCCGGCTTGAAAGCGAGCTTCAGCTCGTCATTGACCGCTTTTCTGCGATCTTCAGGATCTTTGAACTCCATAATCTTATCACTGGCAATATTAGATGTCATAATGATGATCGTATTTTTGAAATCAACTGTAACCCCCTTGTTATCCGTCAGGCGACCATCATCCAGCACTTGCAGAAGCGTATTGAACACATCCGGATGCGCCTTTTCGATCTCATCAAACAATACAACGGAGTATGGCTTTCTCCTCACCGCTTCAGTCAGTTGGCCACCCTCTTCATACCCCACATACCCAGGAGGTGCACCGACCAGTCTGCTCGCAGCATGTTTCTCCATATATTCACTCATATCGATACGGATCAGTGACTTTTCGCTGTCAAAGAGGAACTTCGCCAAAGTCTTAGCCACCTGTGTTTTACCCACACCAGTTGGCCCAAGGAACATGAAACTTCCGATCGGCCTGTTGACATCACTGAGACCGGCTTTGTTTCGCTTGATCGCTCTGGCGACTGCTGTGAGCGCCTCCTCCTGCCCTACCACTTCTTCTTTGAGTGTATCTTCGATATGGAGGACTTTATCCTTTTCACTCTGCATCATCTTATTGACCGGGATGCCGGTCCATCGGCTGACGATACTGGCGATCATCTCTTCATCCACAGAGTTTTTGAGCAGTGTGCCCTCTTCTACCATGCTCTCCCATTTATCTTTCAGAGTCTGAAGCGCTTCTTCCTGTGCAGGGATTTGGCCATATTCAATTTCGGCAGCTTTGTTGAAATCTCCGCTACGTTTGGCGGCTTCCGCCTGTGTTTTGAGCGATTCGATCATACTTTTGACTTCAGCGATCTGATTGAAAACCTCTTTCTCGTTCTCGAAGCGGCTTTGAAGTGTGGCTCGCTTCTCTTCCATGTCAGCCAACTCTTTGACGATCTCTTCGAGTCGTTTGCTGTTTTTCTCGCTCTCCTCCATCAGAAGTGCCTCTTTTTCGACCTGAATCGTCGAAATCTCCCGTTTGATCTTTGCCAAATCTGTCGGCTCGCTCTCGATCTGCATTTTGAGCTCTGCTGCTGCTTCATCGATCAGGTCGATCGCTTTGTCCGGCAAAAACCTATCCGTGATATAGCGATCACTCAGTTTGGCTGCCGCAACCAGCGCAGAATCCATGATGATCACATTGTGGTGAGATTCCAGACGATCCTTGATCCCCCTGAGGATTTGCAATGCCTCATTGATACTCGGCTCATCGACTTTGACAGGCTGAAAGCGTCTCTGAAGCGCGGCATCCTTCTCAAAGTATTTACGGTACTCTTTGAGCGTCGTCGCCCCGATCGTATGCAGTTCGCCTCTCGCCAATGCCGGCTTGAGGATATTGGCTGCATCCATACTTCCTTCGCTGGCTCCGGCACCCACGATCGTATGGATTTCATCGATAAAAAGGATGATATTGGCAGACTCTTTGACTTCATCGATGATCGCCTTGAGCCGATCCTCAAACTCTCCACGATACTTCGCTCCGGCGATCAATCGACTCATATCAAGCGAAACTACACGCATGTTTTGTAGACTCAGCGGGACTTCTTTGTCTACAATGCGCTGCGCCAAACCCTCTACGATGGCTGTTTTACCGGTTCCTGGTTCACCGATGAGGATCGGGTTGTTTTTTGTCTTTCGGATGAGGATCTGCATCATTCTCTGAACCTCTTCATCCCTCCCGATCACCGGATCGAGCTCACCGTCCAGTGCTTTTTGGTTGAGATCAATACCATATTGATCCAATGCCTCAAGTGTCTCATCTCCACTCTGTGAATCGATCTGCTTGCCGCCCCTGATCGCCTCGAGTGTCTTTTTGAATTCAGAAATATCGACATATTTTCCGATAATATCCCTGATGAAACTTTCATCACTGTTGGCCATCAGCCAGCTGTCAACAGCTAGATACTGATCACCGTTTGCGGTCATTACTCCCTCTGCATTTTGCAATGACCGCACAAGATTTTGGGAAAGCTTGATCGTCTCTTTGGTGACAGAAGAGACTGTCGGCAGCTTCTGAGAAGCACTTTTTGCCTCCAGTTCGATCGCTGCCTTGTCTGCATTCATCTTATTGAGCGCCTGATGCAGGATTGAACCGCTGTTGGTCAACAATGCCCAGACCAGATGGATCGGCTCCACTTCCTGATTTTTGTTATGCAGCGCCAGCGAAAGGCCTGATTCGACAGTCGCCGTCATTTGATTGGTTAATTTTTCTAATATACTCATTTAATTCTCCTTACACTTTGTGATAATTGAATAGGGGCATTATACAACTTTAGTCACTCTATGTCAAGTTTATTTAACAAATTATCTTAACTTGTTGATAAAATTTCTTTTTCTCTCAATAGGCTCCTCTAAGTATTTTTTAAATAAAATATAGCCCAAATTTATACTCTGCAAATGGATGTATCACACATGATCAAAAAAAGTAAAAAAATTATCGCCTTGGGACTGTTGACGACAATGGTGGCAGCCTTGACGATAGGTACCAGCGCACAAGCGGAAAATGAAACAGAAACTGTCTCTAAAAAAAGTAAGCTTGAAGCGTATATCAAATTTACCCGCATACTAAATGCTATCGAAGAACAGTATGTCGACGATCTCAACACAACAGATCTTATCGATAAGGCACTCAAGGGATTGCTTACCAACCTTGATGCGCACTCCTCATTTATGGACAAAAAGAGTTTTAAAGAGCTCAATGTTCAAACCAGTGGAGAGTTTGGGGGGCTGGGGATCAGCGTCGGAATGAAAGATGGTGTCCTGACGGTCATCGCACCTCTGGATGGTACACCTGCCGACACAGCAGGTATCAAATCAGGAGATATCATTCTCAAAATCGATGACAAGGCAACACTCGGGATGACCATCGATGAGGCAGTTTCATTGATGAGGGGCAAACCCAAGACTGATATACTTTTAACCATTGTCCGAAAAGGCGAGCTCAAACCTCTTGAGATCAAAATCACACGTGATATTATCAAAATACAGTCTGTCTATGCCAAAAAGATTGCTGATGATATTCTCTATCTGCATGTCACCTCTTTCGACCAGAAAGTAGCAAAAGATGTAAAAGAGGCGATCAAAAAGGACTCCAATCGTACCGGAATTATCCTCGACCTCAGAAACAATCCGGGCGGATTGCTTGACCAGGCAGTGGGCTTGACTGATCTTTTTGTCGATGATGGCGTGATCGTCAGCCAAAAAGGAAGAGACGGCGCTGAAAATGTTGAATTTAAGGCACACTCCGAAAATACAGACATAAAGACACCGATTGTTGTCCTTGTCAACGGCGGCTCTGCCAGTGCCAGCGAGATTGTCAGCGGAGCACTTCAGGATGACAGGCGCGCCATTGTTGTGGGAGAAAAAACTTTCGGCAAGGGGAGCGTCCAGGTCGTTATGCCAGTCGGGGACGGTGAGGCGCTTCGCCTGACTGTTGCGCGATACTACCTGCCCAGCGGAAGAACGATCCAGGCAAAGGGCGTCACGCCCGATATCGTTGTGCATCCCGGCAAGGTAGCCAGAGACAACAATGCCAGCTTTATGATCAAAGAGCGCGAACTCAAGAAGCATCTCGAAAAAGAGCTTGAAAAAATCGACGGCAGCAAAGAGAAAACAAAAAGAGATTCAAAAGAAAAAGAGAAGAAGGATCAAGAGAAAGAAGAGGATAAAACGATCATAACAGAAGAGCAGATTTATAATGATGCGCAACTCAAAAGCAGTATCGATATCCTAAGAGCATTGATCATTACATCCCAAGCAAAGCAGGAGAAATAACCGTGAAAAAAGAGCAATTGATTTATGAAGGTAAGGCAAAGAAGATCTGGTCAACCGAGGATCAAAATCTCTATATCTCAGAATTCAAGGATGACTTGACTGCCTTCAACGGTGAAAAAAAATCGAGCGAAGCAGGCAAAGGCGCACTCAACAACAAAATTTCTACAGAACTCTTCAAGTATCTCAAACAAAAGGGCATTCCCAGCCATTTTGTCAAGATGCTGGACGACAATCATATGCTCCACAAAAAAGCGGATGTGATCCTTATCGAAGTGATTGTCCGCAATATCGCCACGGGAAGTCTCAGTAGAAATCTTGGAATCGAAGATGGGAAAATATTGCCGTTTACACTGGTTGAGTTCGACTACAAAGATGATGAGCTGGGTGACCCAAAGCTGAATGATCAACACTGCCTGATCCTGGAGCTTGTCAAAGAGAAGGATGAGCTGGACTATATCCGCTATATGGCACGCCGTATCAACACCATCCTTCAGGAGTTTTATGCGAAGCGAAATTTGACACTGGTCGATTTCAAGCTGGAGTTTGGACGCGATAACGATGACAACATTATCCTCATTGATGAGCTTAGCCCTGACAACTTCAGGCTCTGGGACAGCGAAAGCGGAGAGAAGATGGATAAAGACAGATTTAGACAAGGCCTTGGCGGACTCAAAGTCGCCTATGAAGAAGTACTCAAAAGAATATTGGAGGAGAAATAAATGAAAGCGATCGTCAATGTATACCTCAAAGAGGGTGTCTTGGACCCACAGGGAAAAGCCACGCGCCATGCACTCGAATCGATGAATTTCAAAAGTGTCCAAAATGTCCGTATCGGCAAGCAGATCATTATCACACTCGATAGCGAGGATAGAGAAGCGGCCGAAAAAGAGGTCAAAGAGATGTGTGAAACCCTCCTTGCCAATACAGTCATCGAAGACTATACGATCGAAATCGTCTGAGACAGGAGTCTTCCATGCTTGACAATCAACAAACCGTTATGAAGGTCGCTATACTCAGATTTCCTGGCACCAACTGCGAATTTGACACCCAGTATGCGTTTGGAAAACTCGGACACCAGACAGTGCTGGTCTGGCACAAAGAGGAGTCTCTCCCCACCGATATAGATCTCGTCGTCGTTCCTGGCGGATTTAGCTATGGCGACTACCTGAGATCGGGCTCAATCGCACGTTTCTCACCCATCATGAAAGCAGTCGTAGAATATGCCGATAAAGGCGGCAAAGTACTGGGTATCTGCAACGGTTTCCAGATCCTCACCGAAGCCGGACTGCTTCCCGGAGCACTCAAACGAAACAATAACCTGCACTTCATTTCAAAACACCAGCATCTCAAAGTGATCAACAATGATAACCCTTTCTTGAATCAATGCAGCAATGAAGAGATACTGACGATCCCTATCGCTCATGCCGACGGTAACTACTATATCGACGATGAGGGACTCTCCAAACTGGAGCAAAATGGACAAATACTCTTGCGCTATTGTGATGAAAACGGTGAGCGCGAAATCGTTAATGGCTCAGTCACTTCTATCGCAGGTATTTGCAATGAGACAAAGAATGTCTTTGGGCTGATGCCGCACCCCGAAAGAGCGATGGAGAGTATCCTGGGTTCAGAAGACGGAACAAAAATGCTGCAAGGATTTGAGCAGTAATGCACCTGCCAAAAGCCCTCACTCTCCTTCTGCTCCTCTCTCTCTGGCTCTCCTCCTATCTTCAGGCAGGAGAAGCATATCAATACAGCTATCTTCCCAAGAAAGTATATGAAAACCAACTCTTTCCTGTGACGATACTTGAGCTTGGGTCAGATAAACGTGCACCACATTTTGTTTTTGATACAAATACAACAATCAAACCTATTTTCGAGAAACCGCTGGTAGTCAAAAATGGAAGTGACACCTTCTATACCTTTTACTTCAAGGCAAACTACTCCAAATTTCACTTGCCAAAATTAGGCATAGCAGACCATAATCAGACCATTACCCTTGATGCAGCCGATATCCCTGTAGCAATCCTCAAATCAAGAGATGATTTCTGTGGTGTTTTGGCTGCAGAGATGAAGATCAAAACTTCTCAAGCCTCTACCTATGATGGCAAAAACAATCTCGTGACGCTCTCTGTCGAGGCGTTCGAAGCAAATCTCGAAAACATGAAACTCAAGAGTGTGTCAGAGGATGGTATCGAAAACATCGAGCGAAACAATGCCAAAGTGAGCGGTGAGTATTATGCTGTGATACCTCAGACACAGAAAAATATAAAATTCACCTATTTTAACACTATCAAAGGGCAGTATGTCTTTCTAGAGGCTCCCGTTGTCGTCACGGATTTTTCTGTCTCAACACAATCCGAACTCAATCCAAAGGATGATAGTTTCAACAAAATTAAAAGAATTATCTTTATCGGATTAAGCATTTTCTTCTTGCTGCTCTTCTTGTGGAAGAGGGATTTCTTTTATCTCGTCATAGCTGTGGTTTCACTTATTACACTATTGACCTTTTATGCTCCCGGAAAAGAGATATGTGTCAAACAAGGTGCCACACTCTACATATTGCCCACACCAGTCAGTCGCATTAGCGCAAAAGTTGACGAAGAGATTACGGTACCACTTCTTGGAAAAAGAGCAGACTATGACAAGATCGAATATCAAAATGGAATGATAGGATGGATCAAAAATGAAGATATTTGCAAAAATTAGATTTTTATGGGGTGCTTTTGTTATCTCCTTTGTGCTGGCAGCCTTTATGATACCCCTCATTGTACTATTCCCAAAGAAAAAGGGGCCAATCATGCACAAGCTCAATAAGTTTATAATTTTCTTGATGGGAGGCAAGCTTCTACAGGTAGGGAAACCTGATCCCGATGCAGATATGATCGTGATGAACCATCAGGGAATTATTGATGTTATCGGTATGGAAGCACTGCAAAGAGGTCACCTCAGATGGGTTGCCAAGAAAGAACTTTTCCATATACCTATCTATGGACATCTGCTAAAAAGGGGCGATATGATATCTATTGACAGAGAAAACAAAAAAGGATTGATCAAGCTGGTCAAAGATGTCAAAGAGTCTATCGAAGTCAAACACCGTGCAGTAGCACTCTTCCCGGAAGGCACCCGCGCAAAAGGACAAGAGTTGCTCTCGTTTAAATCCGGGGCCAAATTCATTGCAAATAAACTTGCAATGAGGGTACAGCCAGTTGTCATCACGGGAAGCAAATATCTACTCAATGAGCACGACCATACCGGACACAACGCAACTGTCAAGTTTATCTATCTACCTGCAATTGATGTCAAAGAGGCACCTGATAGCTGGTATGACGATATAAAAAAATCTATGCAAAAGGTTATCAACGATGAATTTATTCACTATTCTCGCAGTCGCTAGCGGCGGTGCGATCGGTGCCGTATCCCGTATGCTGATCAACGGATT
>JANTGA010000023.1 GCA_024763175.1 Sulfurovum sp. | reverse complement strand
ACGTAGGCGACGAAGAGAGAGACGCCCAATGCGACGGGGACATTGAGGGGGATCGGTTTCATAAATTGCCCCATCATTCCTCCGACGAAGCCCATCGGAATCATCGTGAGCATGATGGCGATCGTGGCGATATTGGTGGAGGGGCCGATCTCGTCAGTCGCCTGGATGATGATCTCGTCAAACTCCAGATCTTTGGACTCGGGGAGATGGAGTCGGCGGTGGATATTTTCGATGACGATGATAGCATCATCGACGATGAGTCCCAGGCTTAGCAAAAAGGCAAAAAGAGTGATCCGATTGATCGTCTGGTCTGTCATCATCGCGATGAAGAGTGTCGTCGCCAAAATCATCGGTACGGCAATCGTGACGACAAGTGACTCCCGCCATCCCAGGAAAGGGATCAGGATAAAGGCGATGATGAGGATCGTGATGAGGAGGTGGTGGACCAGTTCGTTGACGGCTTCATTGGCGCGTTCACCGTAGTTTCGAGTGACAATAAACCCAACACCATGTGCCCCTAGCTCCTCTTTGGCTTTCTGTAACTCTTCGATCGCCTCTTCGGCGATCAGTACGGCATTGGTGCCTTTGAGTTTGGAGACGGTCATCGTGATCTGGTCACCGGCATCTCGGAAGCGGATAGGTCCCTCTGTGGCATTCTCGTCTCTCTCATTGGCAGCTTCACCATGCGCCTCCTCCCCGTTCTCCTTTCCCTCTTGATACGTGATGAGTGCAGAGCGGAAGTTTTGGATATCGTAGTTGTAGTCTACCGTGGCGATGTTTTTGAGATAGATAGCTGAGCCTCTGTACTCGGCGATGATCAGCTCTTTGAGGTCATCGATGTCATCGATAGCATTTTTGACACCGAAAACGACGAGCCGTCCCATAGAGGAGGGTGTGTCGATCTCGGGGGCATTACTGGAGATCGATTTGATCGCCTGGGCGACCTGTCCGAGTGAGATGTGGTACGCTGAGAGCTTATGCAGATCGATCAGGACATTAAATTGAGGGTGTTTGGCCCCTTTGAGGATGGTTTTGGAGACATTGTCAAGTGCATTGATATCCTGCTGTAATTCACGGATGGTTTTATAGAGTTCGATGGTGTCGGTCTGGCCGCCTTCGAGTTTGTAAAAAGCGACTGTCAGGATGGGAATATCGATATCGATATCGAAGGGTTTGATCAGTGGGGGCATGGTTCCTTTGGGGAGTTTATCCATATGCTGCATCACTTTATCGTAGAGCTTGAGGTTGGATGATTCTCTGTCCTGTCCGATAAGATACTGCACATTGACCATCCCAAAGTTATTCATTGCGGTACCGTAGACGTTTTCAACCCCTTTGATTTCACGGATCTTTCGCTCGAGAGGCTTGATGATGACATTGGTGATCTCTCTAGGCGTAGCACCGGGTATGGCGACGATGATCGACCCGCCGCTCACCTGGATCTGCGGATCCTCCTCCCGAGGCATCACTTCCAGGGAGACATAACCGAGTATCAAAATAGCAAATGCCAGTACCGGAGTAAGCGGATTGCCCAAAAAGGCTTTGGCGAGATGCCCTGCAATATTTTTGATATGATAAGTGTCCATTCCAAAAGTATAGCAAAGGCAAGTGTAAAGATAAGTATAATCTATTAAAAAGTATTAAAATAGAAAAAAATTGTGAAGTATCTATACGCCGATATTCTCCAGTTTTTTTGTAACGAGAAGTCCGATCAACAACATCGTAAAGGTCAAGAGATAGAGGGCCGAGTAGCCAAAGCTCTGCAAGATAAAGCCGCCGGGAATCGAAAAAAAGATTCCGACAGAGGTAAGGGTCGAGTGGATGGCGACATAGACGGGGCGTTTGGCTTCGGGAGCGATTTCGAGGATGAGATTCATATCGGCATTTCTGAAGCCGTCAACAGCGATACCAAAAAGAAGGAAGATCAGGCCATAAGAGAATGGACTATCGGCAAAAAAGGCGATCAGCATCGTCGTCATGATCAAAAGATAGGCGACTTGAATCATCCGGATATAGTCACCGCTGAAGCGTTTCCAGAGCAGAAGGTTGCCCAGCATGCTGCCAAACATCTGGATCGTGACAAATCCCCCCACCAGCCAGCCGGTCAACTCAAACGTCTCTTTGGCTTTGAGAATAATAAAGGGGAGCGAGAAGAGAAAGGAGTAACCCAGCAAAGAGACGGCAACCTGCAGCCGCAGGCGTCGGTCCTGCCTGAAGAGTGTGATGGCATTGCGAATGAAGAGCCCGAAAGACGCCTCCTTCTCTGAAGTATTTTTCTTGATCGGCTCATCGATCGTGGCAAAAGCGAAGAGACCTATCAGCATCAAAAAAGCACTGACCATAAAGAGATAGGCATAGCTCATCGGTGCTTCGAAATTTTCCAGGATCACCCCGGTCACACCGCCGCTGAGGATAGCAGCAAGAGAAGAGAAGAGCTGCTTGTCTGCCATGGTTTTGCCGCGCTGCTCCCGAGTGAAGACTTTGGCGATAATCTCCTTGAAGTAGATCCCGCCAAATCCGGCAGAAAAGGAGAAGAAAAAGAGACCGATACCGATCAGCCAGAGTGTCACTGCTTTGTTGCTGTCTCCTACGGCATAGATGGCAAATCCGATCATAAACCAGGAGAAGAAGCGAAAGAAAAAGACCACTCTCAAATGCGGCAGCACGCGGCTATAGCTCTGTGCGTAAAAAGCGGCAAAAAGCTGCACGGCGATCGCGCCGCCCCTCAGCAGCGAGGCGAAGAGCCCCACCAGGATCAGGTTGGAGCTGAAGTGGTGGACGATCAGAGGGAGAATGGTCGAAGGTTCCGCGACTGTTGTGGCGAGAGAGAGAAAGAAGCCGTGGATGGCATTTTTGGCATTATTGATTTTGTAGGACATTTATCGTGGCCTTCTGTAGTGGATCTGCTGAGCTTTGAGTCGCTGTACGCCTTTGCCGTAAACCCGCTTTTTGAAATCATCCCAGTTGCGATGCGCTGGCTCTGTCCATGCGAGCTCTGCGAGGGCAAAGCTCCTTGGCCAGGCGAGATAATCAGCAATTTGCTCATTGAGCAGGGTTTCGGACCAGAGACAGGCTTCGACGCCGCGAAGATACGGGGAGTGGGGAGCAGGGCGATAGGAGTAGGCTTTTTGGAGACTGACAGGCGTTGACCACGTGTGTCCCGGCTCTTTTTTGTTCCTGATATACTGCTGGTCGAAGTAGAGGAACGCTACGGGCGCCATGATGATATTGCGACGATTTTTGATCGCTTTGATCCCTGCCTTGGGACTTTTCCATGCCATAAAAATGTTATCTTTTCTGAGTTTTGGTCTGCCTTCGAGAACTTCCTGCCAGGCGATCATTTGGCGATGGTGTCTGGCGAGGATTTTGTCCATACGCCCAAAAAAGTAGTTTTGGACCGCTTTTGTCGTTTTCAAGCCTTTCTGCTGCATCAGCTTCCTGACGGCAGGTGACTTTTGCCACGCACCCCTGGGGATTTCATCTCCGCCCAGATGGATAGAGCCAAAAGGGAAGAGCGCTGCGACCTCCGCAATCACATTTTCGAGAAAAAGATAACTGCTTTCCATGCCGGGGTTGATCGTGTTGTTGCTGACTCTCTGGACGGATCGGTATCGGCTCCTGTCCTGCGGGTCCTGCAAAAGCCTGGGATAGGAAATGACAGCTGCCTTGGCGTGTCCGGGCAGATCGATCTCCGGGAGGATTTCTATCGCGCGCGCCCTGGCATAGGCGACGATCTCCCGGATATCCTGCTGGCAGTAGTGGCCCGATTGGGGTCGATTTTTGGGGCCGCGCATCGCAGGGTAAGTCGAGAAAGGCAGCTTGGTCCCCGGTCCCCGTTTGGCTCCGATCTTTGTCAGGAGCGGATAGCGCCTGATCTGGATGCGCCACCCCTCATCATCCGTGAGATGCCAGTGAAAGCGGTTGAGTTTCTGCTGCGCCATACGGTCGATGAACTTTTTGACATAGGCTTTGGAGAAAAAGTTTCGCGAACAGTCCAGCATCATCCCCCGCCAGCGGAAGCGAGGGTAGTCTTCGATCATGCAGGCAGGGATCTGCCAGCACTGTTTTTGTACTGCAGCAGCTTTCTGTTGCCAGATGGAAGGATCCATCAACTGCATCAGTGTGATCACGCCATAAAAAAATCCCGCCCTGTCTCTCGCTTCGATGAGGATTTTCTTTTTGTCGATATGGAGATGATAGGCTTCTGGCTTTTTGATCTTTTGAGGAGCATAGTGAAATGCCAGGATATGTTTTTTCGGACTTGGACTCTCTTGCAGAGTATAGCCGGAGGTCAATTGCAGCTGTCTCTGGAGGTAACGCAGTGCATCATTCGAAAGAGGGGTATCGGCCAAATAGCGCGTTTGTCTGTCGAGGAGAAATATCCCCTTCCCCTGCTTGAGTTTTTGAGGTTTTGGGATGATGACATTGATGCTGCTCTGTGCTGCTGCGGACGAAAGTGCCAGCACAAAGAGTGCGACGATAGAGAGTCCGAAGTTTATGGCGAGGGATTTGGAGAAAAACACTATGGCTTCCGATCTGTTTGAGCAGAGGTCTGGACTTTGTGTTTCTTCTGTTTTGCAGGGACAGTTTTGGCCTTACTTTGCTTTTTGTGCGTTGTGTGCTTTTTTCTCTTGTTGCCGCGGTGATGGACGAGCCCAAAGAGTTTTTTGTTGACATGAGGGTATCTGCTTGAAGGGTTCCAGAGAAACCATCCGTCCGTACCGGTATCGTTGGCTGCTTTGATCTGCTGAGCGATATGATACTCTGTATAGTTGACGTGTGTATAGGCGTAGTCTCTGAAGGATTGAAGCCATGGACGAATGCGTATCGGTTCGACATCATCCAGTGCCTTGCGGATGCTTGCCTTGACGATGGTATAGGGATGCCTGGTGGGGTCTTTGTATCCCAGTGTTCCTTTGTGGAAACCGGAAGGATAGAGCATGGGACAGATGTAGTCGCTGTACTTGGCAAGAGTGGCAACGGTTTGCCCGATATGGGTATCGTTTTTGTTCCATGCGACATAGCCGAAGATATCGACAGAGACAAAAGCACTATAGGGGCTCAGGCGTTTCTGCGCACGCTTCAAAAAGGTTTGGATGGCAGCGATACGGTTCGCTTCCGTGTTGGCTTTTTGGTAGCGCAATCCTTTGTGCGCAGGGAAGCGAATATAGTCGAAGTTGATCTCATCAAATCCTGCCTTTGCCGCATCTTCAGCGATCGCCAATGTATAGTTTTGGCCTTTTCTGGAGTGGGGATCGATCCAGGCAGTGTTGTACTTGTCTTTCCAGACGCGCCCATTGGGCCGTTTGACGGCGCGCGCAGGGAAGTGTTTGGCTTGCAGCGTATCCTTGAAGACAGCGATTCTTGCAATGGTGTAGATGTTTCTTGATTTCAATTCAGAAAGAAAACGGTGCATATCACGAATCGTGCGGTGCTTTGAAGCACCGATCTTGTTGGCTTCCGCTACATCGGTTCGATAGGAGAGTTCTCCTTTGACATTCTTGATATCAACTACGATAGCATTCATCTCGGTGCTCTTAATCTTTTTAAGAATCTTTTTAAATGACTTGCTGTTCGGATTGGCTGCATAGAAATTGACATAGAATGCTTTGACTTTGATCGGATGGAGTTTCAGTCGGGAGAACTTCTTCTTGGTGTCGACTGTCAGAGCGCGGTAGCCATATGCTTTGATATGGAGTTTTTTGCCGTGATGGTTGATTTTGAATTTTCCGGCTTTATTGCTGTAGACAGTTCGGCTCCCATCGTTGATTTTTGCGCCGCTGATGGGGTGGCCGTTTTTGGCATTGACGACCGTACTGCTATATGCAGAGAGGATCAAAGGAAACAGAAAAGCAATGGTTAATAGATGTGCTTTCAACGGCTTGCTTTCTCCTCGATCCCGCTTTGCCCAAAACGTCGTGCCAGCTCCTGCTTGACGCGATCTGGACTGATATCGCGCAGACCCAGGCCGACGAGGGCATGGTAGAGCAGGTCGGCCGCTTCGTAGATCACCTGTGTGTCACTCTCATCGTCGATAGCGACACAGAGTTCATCCGCCTCTTCACGGATTTTGCCAAGGAGGAGTGTTTTGTCACTCAGTAGCTTCCTGGTCCATGACTTGGCAGATTCGGGGGCATTTTTTCGTTCAAGGATCGTATGATAGAGGGTATCGACGACACCATAGATCGCATCGGTATCGACCTCTTTTTCTGCGATGATCTTCTCCTGAAGTACTGAGGTAAAAAAGCAGCTTTTTCGTCCCGTATGGCAGGCGACACCTTTTTGCTGGATCTTGAGGACCAGCGTATCGGCATCACAGTCGAGCAGAATATCATCGATCTTCTGGGTATGGCCGGAGCTTTCGCCTTTTTTCCAGATGCGCTGTTTGCTTCGGCTGAAGTAGTGTGCATAGCCGGTCGAGAGTGTAAGGTTGTATGCCTCTTCATTCATATAGGCGAGCATCAGGATTTCGTTTGTTTTGCTCTCTTGTGCGATTGCGGGGATGATAGGGTTTTTGTGCCAGTCTAGTTGCATAGATATCCTTGTTGCAGTGTAGTGTTGTATATGTGTTCTATCTCGGGAGAGTCGGAACGAGCGTATCGTCTGAGGGGAACCACAAGGGGTTGCCCCTACGTATTATTGTGCGGGATTATTGACTTACGACTTCTGAGCGGATGACACCCTCTTTTGCTTTGTTCTTGGTGTCGACCCAGATATTGGGGACGGCGCCGCCGGGTGTGAGGAAGATCTGCGCATTGGTATTGACTTTGAGGGCTTCATTGAACTTGGCTTGTGTTTTGATCTGCTCAAGTTGGATAAGATCCTGAGTCAACGAGTCAGAGATCAGTTTGTTGGCTTTGGCCTGTTCCTCGGCTTCGATGCGGATCTTGTCTGCTTCACCCTGAGCTTCGATACGGTTTCTCTCTGCTACACCCTTTGCGATTTCAGCTGCTTTTTGGGCTTGCTGCTTGGCTTTCTCTTTTTGTTGTTCGGCGATGGTGACATCTTGCTTGGCGATCTGTACTCTCTCGATCTGATCTTTGATCTTTGGAGGGAGATTGATCGTTCTGAGCTCAACAGAGGAGAGCGCTACAGGTCGATTGGGAAGTTCATCGACACTCTCTTTGACTTTTGTTTCGATTGCTGCTGCAATCTGATTACGCATTTCGGGGAGTTGTTCAGCAGTGTATTGCCCGACAACATCACGAACCACTTCTCTTACTTTGGAGTTGATGATCTTCTCTTCCCAGCTAGATCCCCACTTTTCGATGGTAGCGGGTGCTGATTTAGCTTTGAGACGATACTGTACAGCGATGTCGATATTGACAGTCAATCCTCTTTTGTCCAGTACGGAGATCGCAGGATTTCTTCTCAAGCCACCCTCGAAACCACGATATGAGTCTCCGAGTTCGCCTGTGCTGACATTGCTGTAGGTGATGAGTCTGATGCGGGTATTGACAGGGATGATCTTCTCAAAGACAGGGATATAAAAATGAAGCCCCGCACCAAGTGGTTCCTGATCAAATTTACCGGTTTTGACTTTGATCCCCACTTCACCGGAGTTGATGATCGTAAAAGGCTTGAGCGCAAAAAAAGCAGTTCCAGCGATCACGAGACCGATGATCCATGGCATGGCCCTGCCCATTCCGCCGTTGTTGTCGAAGGGATTGTTCATATTGAATCCTCCACCATTGTTGCTATTGCTACTGTTGTTGTTCTGGCTTGTGTTTCCAGGTTTTTTCTTTTTGAAATAATCATTCATATCTGCTGGCATTGGGTTGTTTCCTTAAGTTTTTATCTGTGATTTGTCTCCTTGCTCCCAAGCTGGAGCCTGGGAGCAAGGAGAGGGCTTATTAAATATAGGTGAGATAGTGTTTGTATTTTTCGTTTCTGCCGAAGACGACATCGAAGTAGGCGCTTTGGAGCTGCTCTGTCATAGGTCCTCTCTCTCCGTTCCCAACGACTCGGTGGTCTAGTGAGTTGATCGGCGTGACCTCTGCTGCCGTTCCGGTGAAGAAGGCTTCATCGCAGATATAGATCTCATCCCGGGTGATGTTCCTTCTCTCGATAGGGATACCAGCGTCTTTTGCCAGCTCGAGGACGGTTGCCTGAGTAATCGACTCCAGAGAGTTGTCATTTGGTGGCGATATCAATACACCATCTCTGACGATAAAGAGACACTCGCCTGTTCCCTCTGCGGCGAAACCATTCTCATCGAGCATCAACGCCTCTTCGAAACCATTTTCGATCGCTTCATATTTGGCCATCTGACTGTTGAGGTAGTTGGCAGCTGCTTTGGCTTTGCCAAAAGTGGAGCGATTGGGATTTCGTGTGATGGAAGAGGTGCAGACTTTGATCCCCTTTTCGAGGCCCTCTTCGCCGAGATAGGCTCCCCACTCCCAGGCAGCGACGGCTGTCTGGACGGGTGCTTTGACATGATGGACTCCCATTTGTCCGTAACCCAGAAATATGAGAGGTCTGATATAGACATTTTCTGTAAAACCGTTACTTTTGAGCACATCGATATGTGCCTGTCTGACGGTTTCATAAGCTATATTGGGCTTGATCGCAACGATTTTGGCAGAGTTGTAGAGTCTTTTGCAGTGATCATCCAGTCGGAAGATCGCCAGGCCATCCTTCGTATGGTATGCTCTGGTTCCCTCAAAGACAGCATTTCCATAGTGTACAGTGTGGGTAAGGATGTGCACTTTGGCATCTTGCCACGCTATCAGTTCGCCATCCATCCAGATATATTTTGCTTCATTCATTTTGTTCAACTCCGTTTAGTCAAAAAATTAGAAGATATGTTAGCCAATAGATGGTTAAACCCGGATTATGCAAGCTTCAAAAAGAGTCCGATAGAGAGGGAGAGCATCACAATGATGCTCTTTCACCTGAAACAAAAACGCTTGACGGTAATATAGTGGATTATTTCATCGAAAAATAATTTTTTTATATTTTAAAAACTTATGTTTACAGTACTGTTATCGAAATATTAATATTTTGTTCACTTAATTAACAAAATATTAACAACTTTAAGCTCTGCTTCAATACCTGCCTGTTATAATTTTAGTACAAATATATACGAAATGAAGTGTATTTAGATTCATTTTATGAAACAAGGAGAAACAATGAAATTTACAAAATTGAGCCTCGTAGCAGCAGCAGCTGTGAGCATGGCAGTAGCAGGCGGGGATATCGCACCGGTAGAGCCAGTCGTAGAAGCACCAGTCGTAGAAGTATTTCCACAGTGGGACTTTAGTGGACAAGCAGTACTTTATTACCAAACAGCAGACGCTTCAGGAGACCTGGATATGTTTTCACAGGAAGCTTCACGTGCAAATGCCGGTCTTCAGTTGAATGCAGTAGGTAAATTTGATTATGGTTTGAGCGTTGGTGCTCAATTGACAGGTCTGGGAACACTGGGTCTTCAGAACAAAGTTGTTTCTAACATCATGCAGAGTGCAGACGGCAACCTCAACGGTGGCGCAGTTACTAAACTATGGGCAGCATGGGCAAACGAGACGACAACAATCAAGGGCGGTCGTATGGCACTTCCAAAGTCTCTCTCTCCATTCGCATGGTCTGAAAATTGGAACGTATTCCAAAACACATATGAAGCAGCTTTGATCGTCAACACATCACTTCCAAGTACAACATTGGTCGGTGCGTGGGTAAGCGGTGCCAACCAAAACGGTCTGGGTGCATGGGATGGCAACGGTAACTGGCTGATAAACAGTGGCTCAAACCTGAATGCTTTCAACAAAGTAAACGGTACTGACGGTATCTTTATGCTGACAGCTCAGAACAAATCAGTAGAAGGTTTGACACTGACTGGTTCATTCTACTATGCAGCAAACTTGATCGACAATACACTCGACAAAGCAGCTGAAATGGCGGGTGAACCCTATGGGCCACATTCTGGAAATGCGACAACGATCCTCTGGGGTGATGCTTCATATGCTAATGCCAATCTTCCTGTTACATTCGGTGTTCAGGGTGGTACGATTGCAAGTGACGACTTCGAGAATGACACAACAGCATGGGGTGCAAAAATCGGCGGAAACATCAGTATGTTCAGCCTGATGGCAGCTTACTCAAGTGTTGATGATGGCGATACAGGCGTATTCAACGTCGGCGGTGTCAGAACACCTCTCTATACTCAGATGATCCTCAACGAGAACTTTATTGCCAGCAATGCTGATACAGTTCTTGTCAAGGGTGTCGCCAAAGCATTGGGCGGAAAATTCATCGCTCAGTACGGTATGACGACTATGAATGACAGAGGCATCCTTGGTGATGTAGACTATAATGAATTTGACTTCATCTACAAAACCAAAGTATGGAATGACAATATGACATTGCTTGCAGCATATGTCAACCAGGATCTTTCTGCGAAACTTGTAGAAGACGTCAAAGTTTCGCCAAGTGCAAACAACATTCTTCGTTTCTGGGCACGATATAACTTCTAAGAATCATTTCTTAATCGTTATCATCTCTTAGAGGTCAGGCACTTGCCTGATCTCTAATTTTCATCTTAAACTACTCCATAAATATTTCCACAATTCAAACTATTGATCACCATATTTCATACATATCAAATAGTGATCGGGGTATAATACCAAATCAGATACTGAATATCAATAAAAAAAAGGGTTACTTGGTGAGAAAGCATTTTGCAGAGCAGGGTTTTGTATTTGCTTCACTGGTCAAGTGGGTACTTCTCTCATCCCTGATGGGTGTTATCATCGGGGCGATGATCTCGCTCTTTCTGAAGATACTGAGCATGGCGGAGAGTTCCAGAGAGCTTTTGCCTTTTCCTTACTATTTCACGCTTCCTTTTGCACTTGTCCTGACAGTGTATGTGATCAAAAAGCTGGCACCCAATGCAGAGGGCCATGGCACGGAGAAGGTGATCGAGGCGATACACAAGAGTGACGGCAAGGTCGAAATTGCCATCCTGCCGGTGAAAGTACTGGCGACCGTGATCAGTATCTTTTCGGGTGCATCGGTAGGAAAAGAGGGACCGGGTGCACAGCTGGGTGCGGCAGCTTCCTCATTCGTTTCGTCACTTTTGCACTTCAATACACACGATAGAAAAAAGCTGGTTATCTGCGGTATTTCGGCCGGATTTGCATCGGTCTTCGGTACGCCGATAGCCGGCGCGATTTTCGGGATCGAGATACTGATCGTCGGTACGATCATGTATGATGTCCTGCTCCCCTCGATCATCGCCGGATTCACAGCCTTTTTGACAGCACAATACATGGGTGTCGAGTACAGTTATTTTGTTTTAAAGAATTACTATACCGATATTCCGCTCAATATTCATTTTGTGATCATGGTTGTGTTGGCTGGACTCTTCTTCGGGATAGTGACTGATTTTTTTGTCACCTTTTTGCATTGGACGCATCATTGGATCAAAAATTTGAAATGGCACTGGCTGCTCAAGCCTTTTGTGGCAGGAGTCTTTATGGCTGCACTGAGTTATTTCATCGGAGATCGCTATCTGGGCCTCGGTTTTGACACGATCAAAGAGTCACTCTCGCCCTTCACTGCGAATGAAAATGTTTATTGGTATGATACGATCGGGAAGATATTTTTTACTTCGCTTTCATTAGGGGGTGGTGCGAGTGGCGGTATCATCACACCGGTCTTTTATATCGGTGCAGCCTCAGGCAACCTCTTTGGGCATCTGGTGGGCGACCATGTCGCTTTTTTCGCGGCGCTGGGTTTTGTCTCTGTGCTGGCCGGAGCGACCAATGCACCGATTGCGGCGATCATCATGGCAGGAGAGTTGTTCGGGCTGGAGGTAGCCCACTATGCTGCTGTCACCGCAGTGATCTCCTTCCTGATGACAGGTCACAGGAGTGTTTTTCCTTCACAGATACTGGCGATGAAGAAATCTCAGCACCTCAAAATCAAGCTGGGAGAAGAGATCGAAAATGTGGAGATTGATTATCAAGATGAAAACTATATTCGTAAAATCAGAGATATGAAAGAGCGAATGCGGGCCAGAAGAAAACTGCTCAAGAAAAGATCGACCAAGGAGAGAAAAAGAGGCAACAAATGAAAATAATTATTGCCGGTGCGGGAAAAGTCGGCTTTGAGCTCGCACGGGTTCTCTCATCAGTACATCATGTCGCTGTCATAGACAAGAATGCTGAAGCACTGGAGCGCCTGCATGGATTGATCGATATTCTTCCGGTTATCGGAGACGTGGAAGACCCGGAAACCTATGCGTCTCTTTTTGAGGGGAGGGCCGATATCTTTGTGGCGGTGACAGACAGTGATGAGGCCAATCTGCTTTCTGCTCTGATCATCAAAGAGAGTATCACAGTCGAGAAGATATTGATTCGCTTGAGGAACAACTATTTTTCCAAGGGGACGATTCTGGAAAAACTGGAAGTGACTGGGGCGGTTTTCCCTTTTGTACATTCAGCTGAAACGATCCGCCTGCTGCTGAAATATCCTGAAGCAAATAATGTCAAGCGCCTCTCCGGTTCGGCTGCCAGGCTCATTTCTATAGAGGTGGACAATCCCGACTTTGAGAAGAAACCAATAGCACGATTTGAGAGCGAAAGTGTGAAAATTGTGGGGATGGAGCGCAACAAGCAATTCATCATCCCCTCCGGCAATGAATCAATTATGCATGGGGATTTACTCTATTTTCTGGGCCAGGGTAAAGTCGTGGAAAAGCTCTACAGCCGCTTGGATCTCAAGATGCCGCCGAGGATCAGGTATGCTGTTGTATTCGGCGCCCATCATCTCGGCCTGGAGATCGCCAAAGTCTTGACGGAAGAAGCTGTCAAAGTCAAAGTGATTGAAAAAGATCTCGAATTGTGCAAGAGGGCTTCTGAAGTACTGCAGGAGAAGGCATTGGTCATTAACAGCCACTATGATGAGGCGATCCTGTACAAGGAGGAGAATCTTCTCGAAGCCGATATGGTGATTATGTCAGGCAGTCATGACGAGGAGAATATCGTCCGGTCGCTGCAGGCCAAAGAGTACGGTATCCCCAAAGTTGTCGCGATCAACAATGAGAAAAAATATTATGAATTGATGCACAGGCTCGGCATCATTGTCGCCCGCGGCCCACGATCAACAGCCTACTATGATCTGCTTGGGATGATCGCTTCGAGATCTGTTATCTCCGAAAAACATTTTTGTGGGGGCAGGGGGATCATTCTGAGTAGGAAGATTTATCCAAAATCAGCCTTGATCGGAAAAGACTGGGGGGCTTTCACTCGTCACTCTTCTGTTTGGCTTCTCGAGAAGAGTGGCGTAGTGATAGCCCCAACTGATGGGATTTTTCTGGAAGAGGGTGATATGATTTTTGTCATCGTCTCTGTAGAGAATGAAGAGCAGGGAAAAATATGGATATCCTCTCTCTAAAAAATATCGCCAAACTCCTCTCTCTACTCGGGATTGCTGTCTCGCTCTTTTTTCAGCTCCCTATTCTGACCGGAATCATTTATCAGGAGTCTATAGTCGCATTCCTGCTTTTTGACCTCATTTTTTTCTCTGTCAACCTCCTGATATTTCTCCTGCTATATAAGCATCGACTGGTACTTCGTGTCAAAGATGCTATTTTGGCAGTCAATCTGATATGGATATTGCTGGGGATTGCAGGTGCGATCCCTCTGCTGCTCTATACGGACATCACTTTCGCAGATGGGTTTTTCGAAGCGATCAGCGGGTTCACGACGACAGGCGCGACGATCTACAGCGATATCGAGTCACTCCCCAAACATATACTTTTACTGAGGAGTCTGATGCACTGGATCGGCGGCATCGGTATCATCGTCGTAGGTGTAGGACTCTTCTCCCTGATCAATCCGACCGGTTCAATGGCACTCTTCAAAGCAGAATCAACAGGTGTCAAGATGGAAAAAATGACACCGAAGATCAAGGATACCGCCATCAAGATCGCAGCTGTCTACCTCTTCTTGACGCTCTTGGACATGTTTTTGTTGAAGGTCGAAGGGATGGACTTTTTCGATGCACTCAACCATGCCTTTTCTACGATCTCGACAGGTGGCTTCTCGACCAAAAACAATTCGATGGCTTACTGGGGAGAGAATGCAGCAATACTCTGGACGACGACACTGTTTATGTTTCTCTCCGGGATCAATTTCCTGGCACACTTGAAACTCTTCAATGGCGATGAGAGTGGATTCAAGACAGAGGAGGTCAAGTGGTATGTGATCGCGTTTCTGGGTCTGGGTCTTTTGTTGACATTTGACCATATGGCCGGAAGTACGGCAGGTTTCTTTCCGTCTGCAACCCATGCTTTTTTCACTATCTCCTCTGTCCTGACGACGACGGGATTTGCCTCGCTGGATTATGCTCAGTGGGGCAGCGGTGCGATCGTACTGATCTTTCTATCGATGTTCATCGGGGGAAATGCCGGATCGACTGCCGGCGGGTTCAAGGTAAGCCGGTTGGTAGTTTTGAGTAAAAATATCAATCTACAAGTCCAAAAACTGCTGCATCCCAAGGCCATCACTTCACTCTATATGGATGGCAACCGGATTACCTATGATGTGCTGGCGGTGATCAGCGGTTTTGCTTTTCTCTATGCCTTGACCAATATGGCAGTGACGGGCTATCTCTTTTCGCGCGGTTATGATGCAATGACGGCAGTGAGTGCTGCTGTGGCGACTGTCGGCAATATCGGTCCGGGTTTTTCGCATGTTGGGCCGGTCGAAAACTACCACTTCTTCAGCGGAATGGACAAGATCGTACTTTCGTTTGCGATGATCATGGGGAGATTGGAATTTTATACCGTCGTCTTGCTCTTTTCGGGCGCATTCTGGCGGCGCTTTTAGAAGATTCTCCTCACTGCGGCTATTTCCTTGTCTTAGATCAAGTCTCAAAAACAAAAAAATGTTATGATTTGGCTCCTTTTATTGTAAAACATTCTAATGGAGCATTGAAAAGAGGGAGTGTTGACATATATCAACATCGTTATACTAAAATTTTGATACATTGCAAAGAGTGGCAGACAAAAGAGTGCAATGGCTTATTTTCCCATCTATTATAGATATGTGTGATTTGAAAGTTCTGCTGGTCGGTGGTGGTGCGATCGCTACGGAAAAATAGAGACATTAGACTACATTGGGGGTCTGAGAACTCTTTGGACTATAATAATGCAACAAATGATCGATAGACCGACCCTGCGGTATGACCTCTAATCCTCCTTTTGGTACAATCTGTTTATATACCTCATTAAAAGGATGTGTAATGTTCGGATTGCTCAAAAACAAAGAAGAAGAGAGTGTCAAAGTTTTTTTTGGCTCCAAGCAGGAGAGCAAAGAGGAGACAGTGGAGCGAAAAAGCCCTTTTGACGGAAAGGTTGTAAGTGTCGTTCCGGTGTGTGATGCAGAAGATATGAAACGAGCCCTCAAGATCGCCGATGCAGCAAAAGAAAATGCGGCAAAGGTACCACTTTCTCAGCGGATAAATTGGCTGGAGGATGTGGTGCATACGCTTACGCAGGAGAGAGAAGCGTTTGCTTTGGTGTTGACTGATGAGGTAGCAAAACCAATCGCATTTTCACGTATCGAAGTGGATCGCTGTATTGAAACGATCAAGATTACAATCGCAGAGTTGGCCAACCTTCACGGTGAGACGATCCCTACTGATTTGATGCCCAGCGGGAAGCAAACTATGGCCTATTTTCGCAGAGATCCGGCAGGGGTTATCGGGTGCATCACTCCGTTCAATTTTCCACTCAATCTCATCGCACACAAAATCGCACCTGCACTCGGTGCGGGAAATTGTGTCGTACTCAAGCCTACTCCTGAAGCACCCAGAACAGCCTATATGTTTGCCAAAGCGTTTATCGATTCAGAATATGCAAGCAAGGATGCCTTGAGTGTCATTTATGGTGATGCAGAGGTGGGTTCAGCGCTAGTGCAGAGCTCTATCCCCAGAGTGATCAGTTTCACCGGTTCAGTACCCGTGGGCAAGATTATCACTTCTCAGGCAGGGATCAAAAAGGTCAGTTTGGAATTGGGTGGCAATGCTGCTACCTATATCGACCAGAGTGCTGATCTGACATTGGCTGCCCAGCGCTGTGCCTTTGGGGCATTTTACAACAGTGGCCAGGTTTGCATTTCACTGCAGCGCATCTATGTACACGAAGAGGTTTATGAGGAATTTTCAGAACTGATGGCGATCGAAACAAAGATGCTCAAAGTCGGAAGTCCTTATGATGAGGACACTTTCATGGGGCCGCTGATCGATGATGATGCAAGACAGCGCGCCAGAACCTGGGTCGCTTCAGCCAAAAATGAAGGCGCTCGGGTCATTGCCGGAGGAGAGGAGGTCGAGGGGATATTTCCACCGACTGTGATGGGGGATGTCACCGACGAGATGAAGATCATCTGCGAAGAGGTCTTCGCGCCGATTGTCAGCCTGGTGGCTGTTGACTGCTATGAGACAGCCATCGAAAAAATGAATGATTCACCCTTCGGACTGCAGTTTAGTCTCTTCACCAATGATCTCAAGCTGACACAGCGTTTCATCGATGACGCCCAGTGCGGCGGCGTCGTGATCAACGATATCCCGACGTTGCGTTTTGATGTGCAGCCCTATGGCGGCAGCAAGCTTTCGGGTGTTGGCAGAGAGGGGCCGAAGTGGGCACTGGAAGAGTTTACAGAGATCAAATCGATCGTTATCTGCTAAGATCTCTGTGGCGTATTGTATCGTCCGATTTTATGAAATGAGGAGTGTGTGATGGAGGGTATGTTTGCACCGGGTTTTTTGGGAACCAGGGCACCGTTTTTTATGGACATTGTCACGCTGATCGTGGTACTGCTTCCTTTTTTGGTTGTGCTGGCAATCTTTTTTGCCAGGAGAAAGAAGCGCAAGCTGCATCGTGCTTCACAGCTTTTTCTCTATATTTTCTCTCTGCTTGTGGTAGGGTATTTTGAGTATGGTGTTCGTGTCGGTGGTGGATTTGAAGCTTTTGCCAAGGGCAGTTCACTCTCGAAAAGCTTTCTTTTTGAGTTTCTGCTGATGCATATCGGGATCTCTCTTGTCACCGTCGTCTGGTGGACGAAGACCATCATAAGCGGTCAAAAAGCCTATGACGATGACACCCTTTCGGGCAAGCTTTTCGCTGCGCATCGCAGGGATGGTCTGCTCAGTACAGTGGGGATAGCGCTGACCTCCCTTACGGGTGTGTGGGTTTATCTCTTTTTGTTTGTCTATTAGCAAGGGTGTATCTGATGAAAAAAGTTGCCATATCTGCCTGCCTGATGGGAAAGAAGTGTCGTTATGATGCCACAGACAATCATGATGTCAGGCTGCTGGGAAAACTCGAAAATTTTGAATTGATACCCTTTTGCCCCGAGGAGTATGCCTTCGGTTCTCCGCGCCCTACGATGGACTTAATCGAGACGCCTCAGGGGATCAAAGCGATTTCCAATCTCACAGGAGGGGATCTCTCGCCTCCGGTAGAGAATTACGCCAGGAATTTTTTTGATACGTATGATGATATCGATCTCTATATCGGAAAAGATCGCAGTCCCAGTTGCGGTGTTTGCAGTGCCAGACTCTATGATGAGGAGAAAAGATTGCTCAGTTTTGAAGCTGTCGGATTGATGTCGCAGGAGGCAAAAAGACGAGGCATTGAGTCCTGGGATGCAGAAGTTTACCTGGATGACCGTGCGAAAAAATCAGGATATATCGGATAAGGAACTCAATGAAAAAAATATGGATGATTATGCTTTTGGCTTTGCCGCTTTTTGCAGGCAGCAGTATAGACGAAGATCAGACGAAGCAGGCGATTGTCAAAATCTATGCCGTAGCCAAGATACCGAACTATCTTGAGCCCTGGGCCAGTTCGGTACGCCGCTCCAGCGGATCGGGAGCGATCATCTCAGGCAATCGCATCCTGACCAATGCCCACGTCGTCGCCAATCAGACTTTTCTCGAAGTGCAGCGCTATGGCGAACGTAGACGCTATATCGCCAAAGTGTTGAGCGTCTCTCATCAGGCGGATATGGCACTGCTGGAAGTTGAGGACAAATCTTTTTTTGTCGGTGCGAAAGCCCTGGAGCTGGGAGATCTTCCAAAGATAGAGCAGAAAGTGGTGGTGTATGGTTTTCCGATGGGCGGCAATACGCTCAGTGCCACAACCGGCGTCGTCTCACGGATCGAGCACCATCGCTATGCCCACAGCGGGGAGTCCTTTCTCGCAGTCCAGGTCGATGCAGCAGTCAATCCCGGAAACAGCGGCGGTCCGGCACTCTCCGATGGCAAGATCGTAGGGGTGGTGATGCAGAGTTTGAACAAATCACAGAATATCGGCTATCTTGTTCCCGTCAACATGGTCAAACACTTCCTGACAGATATCAAAGACGGCAAGTATGATGGTTTTGCCGATCTGGGTATGGTCACACAGAGGATGGAAAATCCAAGTATCAAAAGATTTTATCATATCGACGAAAACAGCACGGGAAATCTGGTAGATACGGTCGTCTATAATGCGTCACTCAAAGGGCTGATTAAAGTCGATGATATCGTGACAGCTATCGATGGCCATACGATCGAGGATGACGGAACAGTTGCTTTCAGGAAGCATGAGTATACCTCTTTCAACTATTATGTCGACCAGCATCAGATGAGCGAGAAGGTCACCTTCGATATCGTCAGGGAGCGGAAGAAGATGAAGGTAGAGGTGCCCCTGAGGCATATAGCGGATGATTTGCTGCTGGTCAAGACGACACGCTACGATAAAATGCCCCGATATCTGATTTATGGCGGCTATATCTTTTCACCTTTGAGCCGAAACCTCTTGAATTCTGTCGGACGCAACCGCCTGAAGCTGCGCTATTTTGCTTCCCAGTGGCCTACTGAAGAGAAAAAAGAGGTCGTCGTCTTGCTCAAAGTGCTGGCTTCCGACCTCAGTCGGGGCAATTATGGCCTGACGCTTTGGCCGATCGAAAAACTCAACGGTGAAACCTTTGATACCTTCGATACATTTTATCAGAGGGTCGAGAATTTCAAGGGAGATTTTTTGGTACTTGAGGATAAGGACGGCGTCAAAGTCGTCATCGATCGGAAAAAAGCGATGGCCAAACAGCAGGAGATTTTGGACAAATACAATATCGAATATGGCAAATCGATTGATCTGAGAGATCACAATCGAACCTTGCCCTAATCATACTTTTTGAACTGTTGCAGCCACTCCTTGTCCTCCTCGCTGAGGATGCCTGATCGCTCAAGCAGTGACTTTTTGGTGCTGATCAGTGCCTCTTTGTCAAGATAGGCCAAAAGTACCGGATTGATCGTCGCTTTATCGTGCGCATCATACTGCATCAACTTTTCGATATCTGCCAGCAGTTCTTCTTTGCTTTGACTATTTTTGTCGTTCATTCTGTTATACTATCGAAAAAAGAATCACAAAGGAGTGAAAATGTTGGAAATTGGTGATCTGGTACCGGATTTTTGTCTGCCCAATCAGGATGAGGAGGAGATTTGTCTGAGAGATATCAGAGGAAGATGGATCGTACTCTATTTTTATCCCAAAGACAACACCCCGGGATGTACGACAGAAGCATGTGAGTTTACCGATGCGCTACCGGATTTTGAAGGCCTGGGCGCGATCGTACTGGGGGTCAGCCCGGACAGTCCGAAGAAGCACCGGAATTTTATCGCAAAGAAGGAGCTCAAGATCACACTTCTCTCAGACGAGGAGAAAGAGCTCTGCCAAACCTTCGGAGTCTGGCAGCTCAAAAAAAATTATGGCAGAGAGTATATGGGTGTCGTCAGAAGTACCTTTCTGATCGATCCTGATGGCAAGATCGCTGCCAAGTGGGAGAAAGTCAGAGTCAAAGGACACGTTGATGCAGTGAAGGAAAAGCTCGAAGAGCTGAAGGGCTAGCCTGTATCCTCGCTCTGCTGCTGGGAGCTCACACTTTGAGACTCCTGGCCTTATGGTATTTATGATAGGGGAGCAGCAGAGGATGCTCTCTTTTAGATTTTCGTACTCTTTTCTGGTGGATACGAGAATAGCTGGTTTGTTTCTCCATTTTCCATCGCTTCGCTCTCTGTGCCCTTTGCTCCCTCCATTCTCTCTTTTTCAGCACCTTGCGTACAAATAACTTTTTTGTCGTTCTCCAGTAAGAGATTTTCTTTTCGCGTCTGGATTGCAGTGCGATGAAGCGTTTTTCCGACAAGGCTTCCACAGCATTGATATAGCGATCTCTGTGAAGCTGCACCTTGGTGATCCGGCTCAAACCTTTGTCAAGGATCGATGCGAGCCATCGGTTAAAGCGGATAGAAAATTTGACAAGCCAGGCTTTGGGATTGATGCCGATATAGTTGAGCAGATGATTGGCCAGATTGAAGGTTTTTCCGATCAGATGAATCACTCCATCGACAAAAGCGATCATCTTTTTGCCCCAGCTGTAGCGCGTGAGTGTCTCCAGAAAAAGATTGAGCATCAGGATTTGGAAGATAAAACCCAGCAGATTGAAGCTGGTGACGATGAGATTCCACAGCAGCGTCAGAAGAGGCAGCACCAGTGCATAGACAAACTTCTGTATCGCAGTACCCAGTACCTTGGTCCAGAAAAAATAGATCATCGGGACGGAGAGCAGTGCACTGCCGAAGGCTTTGAGCTTTTTGACAGGAGTGGAGTGTCTAATCTCGTCAAGCTTTCTTCTCAGAAGAAGCTTCAGGTTTCGTTTGTACCGTTTGACGGAGTGTTCGGCGAAAAACCTGGATATCAAGTCGATGATATGCCGCTTGGTGAGCATCCCTGCAGTGGCGGCAGCGATCGCTTTTTTGCCGCCTGCCTTGATGATGGCGTGGGTGAAGCTTTTGGCTCCGGCGACTTTGGCGCCCAGACCGAACTTCAAAAAGAGGATCCCCAGTGTCTCCCACCACCCCAGAAAGTAAATGAGGAGAATAATAAGACCCAAAGAGACGAGAATCACAAGTTCGGAGCGGTGCTGGTAACTCCAGATCTTGAGGTGCGCGAAAAAACGGTTGACTTTCTCTCTATCCATCGTTTAGACTTCTACTCGTCTCCCGTGTCTCCATTCCCGTCGCCATTGTCACCGAAGCCTCCTGCATCACTGTTGACGCCTCTGATACCATGGATAGCAGCACGTATCTGCGCCCAGGTACCACCCAGGAAGAGGATAACAAAAAGTGCAAATTGACTCAGGCTGCCGACCATATGCCAGTCGATCTTGTCGAACCATTTCAAAAAAGAGATCGGTATCGCAAAGAGGAGTGCCAATCCGATCATCCCGACGGTATTGAGCGTACCGGCAGTCAGTGAGAGCATATAGAAGGCGATACTGGCCAGTGCGACACCGCTGAAGGGGTAGATGATGTCAGCAGGATATTTGACTGAGAGGAGCATCAGTCCCAGTGTGGCGACTGCCAGAATGACTAGAATAAAAATCTTTTTGGCAGTATTCATCACTCCCTTGATATAGTAGGTTTTGGCTACAAAATAGGTGGTGAGTGTCAGAGCGACAACAGCGATGTTGGTAAACTTCTGAAATGAGCTCTCCAGCCCTATGACCTTTCTGAACCAGAATTCGAAGAGATAGACTGATATAAGGGAGAGTATCAGATTGACACCGATGATCAGCCAGTTTTTACTGGCGCTTTGTTCCAATTTTTCCAATTTTTCCATTTTTTATCCTTTGTTCTTAGGGGTTTTTCTAAATTGCTTTTTTCTTTTTGCTTTTTTTGTTTTGGTTCTTTTGGATATGTCCATTGACGCAATGAAAGAACTTTTCGTAAAGCAGGCGCTTCTCCTCTTCATTTCCCTGGGATGCAAGTATCTCTTTTCTGACTGCTTCGCACTCCGGCGACAGGATATCGTCCTGCTCAAAGGCTTTTTTGAGCAGTATGATTGTCTGCAGAAAACGCTCTTTGAGAGCGTGGATATGGGCTTTGACTGTTTCAGAAAGATTGTGGACTTTGACATAGGTTTGCGAGCGCTTGAACCAGTCGAGTATTGCCATAATGATGCGGTAGCGTCTCTTGAACCATGGGATTGCCATCAGCTGTGTTTCACCGACATGAAGCACAAAGTGTACGGGGATAAAGAAGAGTACCTTGAAGAGATAGAGACCGATTCCTGTCCAGAGATGCCCGGAAACAAAAGCCCCCAGCGCAAAGATACCGATCAGCTCCATAAAGACAAAGGGGGTACCAAAAAGGATCAAAACGGCCCAGTTTGGCAGCTTTTTGATCTGCGTTTCAGACCAGTGGGAGATTTTGGAGCGCTCCAGCGATTTGGTGATCCCCTTAAATCCCAATTCCCAGAATATCTCCAGCAAGATGACAATAACAGTAGAGAGGGCAAAAAAGAGTATCCGGGCAAAAAAGTTGTTGAGTTTCAGGGAAACTTTTTTCTCCTCTATCCACTCCTCTCTCTCTTCATAGAGTCGATTTTCGTATGTACTCAAAAACCACTCTCCCACCGCTTTGATCCGCAAGCCGATCTTTTGCCACAGGAGCTTGGTGAAGGGGATATATTCGCCAAAAAAGAGGAGAAAGAGAGGGATCACAATCCAAAGGTTTGTTACGAGTTCTGTCAAGTGATGCATATTTCCCTTCTTTCCTTTTGCTGTTTGCGATATAGAACTATAGCGAAATTTTGATACTCCAAGGATATCTCTATTATTCTGACAGATATTTTGCAAGATTGTGAGCGATTTTTTCTCTTAGATCGGTGAAATCTATTACATAATCCGTTTTTGTATAATGCCCCAAATAGACTAGTATATGCCAAATAAAGCTTATCTCACTTTTTCATAGACTTAAACTTTTTTACTTTTTCCTGCACACATTAACATCCCATTAATCAAAATAATATATAATTCCAATTAATACAAATTATAAAAGGGAAAAATTTTGAATAAAATGCTACTACTTGGCAGTATTGCGGCTGCCACACTATTGATGGGGGCTGACAGTTTTCTCCCGACAGAGAAAACTGAGGCATTCTTTGGTGATAAGCAGCTCAATCGTGTCGTCATTACTGATGTTGAAAATATGAAGTTTTCCGAGCCTGTTCCTGAAGTCTATACGGGACATTTCATTACTTATACCGCTGACAAGGTTGCCGGTAAGCCAAAAGTTTATGTGGTCAACCGTGGCAGTAATGCGATGGATGTTATCAATACCAACACGCATCAATTGACAAAAACGATACCGCTTGAGCATTTCCCCAGAAGTGCAGAGCAGATGAATAAAATTTTTGGACTTTGCGAAGTATCAGGGATGGATAAGCCTATGGCGTCAATCATTGATATCAACACAGACGAAGTGGTGGCATCAGTTGGAGAGAATGAGAAGGTAGACCCCGACTACAATCCAAATTTTGGGGGTTCACATGCAACAGGTCACCCCTTTTGGCTGGATGCCAATCACTTTGCGGTCCTCGACAGATACCATAGAAAGGTTGATACTTATTTTATAGAAAAAAATGCCGATGGTGTATGGGAAAGTAAAAAGCTCAATAGTATCCCTACGACAACATCAATCCATCAAATTGTTCCATCCAAGGGGCATTATCACGGGGCTCTGGGCTATTTTTACGGAACTGCAGAAGGTGCACCCGGGATTTATCCCTCCATTATAGAGTTCCAGCTGATACCCGGAAAGGGTTTGATCCAGACCAGAGAGCTTACACTTCAAAAAAATGGGGTAGATGTCAATAGTATGTGGCTGCATCACGGAGATTTTCATCCGACGCAGACGTTACTCTATGTCGGATCGGGTGATGGTACGCTTTTTATTATAGATTATGTGAAGATGGCAATCGTCAGAACGATCAAAGCCGGCAAAGGTGCAGGTCACACTGTCATGATCCCGCAAAAAAATCTAGCTATCGTCATCAATCACAAAGATACTTTCGTGACGGTCATCGATACCAAGACCAACCAAAAGATCAAAGATGTCAGAGTCAGCGATCATGATGAGTGGGTCGGCAAGAAGACAATCCAGGCGCATCCAAAATACCATGTCTCCAAAGATGGCAATCGTTTTTATGCATTCTTGACAGAAGAGGGGAAAATGTATGAAATGAACCTGAATACATTGACGCTAAGCAGAGTTCTGGAAGTAGGCGGCAAGCCTGCCCAGGGTGCATTTGTGAAAAAGTAGTACTATTATCGCCTTTTCTCCTCATCTGAATCCGATTTTCAATGAGGAGAAGCAGTAATGTATTGGTTGCTCTGTTTTGTTATGTTCTAATATAAAATTTTTATGAAAATCTTCACCTGCACTAATCTTGTCTTTTCTTGCATTAGCATCACCTGGAACCTTTATTCTGAGTTACCGCTTTCTTCCAGTTGGCCAAGAGACTAAATAGTTTGGAAAGGACGATGCCTCCATAGAGTTCATCAAATTCTTTGCTTAGGTCAAATATTGCTTTGAGGTCATTTGAAAAAGCATCATCTTTAAATACCTTGATACGGTATTGCGCTACATGTTGCCCCCCCATTATCACCATGAAACAACTAAAATATTCCAGGCAATTGTCTATCTGGTTTTCGTCATTAGTGTCACAGATAACAGCTAGGCTAGCTTTAACATGAGATACCGTTTTTAGAAATCTTAAGCCTGATAAAAGTTTTTCAACAACTTGAGGGTTAGCTTTCTCAAGGTCTCCTTCCAGTTTGATTTCATTTGTCCATCTTGAATAGTTAACACTGGCAGTTGAACCATCCAGTGTTGCTTTCTTGGATTTATCTATTGCCCAATCACACATGGTAGAGACTATTGCATCTTCTTTATTAACTATTTCGGGCATCACTGATTCATACAGACTACGAATTTTTTCCAAACACACAGGGCTGCTGGTTGGACAAAGTGACCACGCATGTGGAACTACGTCGTATAAATTGACTGTTGATTCAATTTTGGATAGTGATGACTGGACATAATCACGGTACACTGTGTCGCCTGGGGTATGGCCTGCAAAAAGATAGGCCGCTATATTCAATGAGATCCCATTGGTATTCCATGCTTCCTGATAATCTTTGAGAGCTTGGGCCAATACAGGGCTTATGGCACCTCCAAGGCTATGGCCTGTTATTGCAACGGTATCTCCAGCAGACATATTGTTGGGCAGGTTCTTTTTGAGCCATTGAATAGGCGTTTTGCGGTCAATTAATGTTTGCTGGGATTTTGTATTCCAAGTATTTAATAAAGCAGTATGGGCACCATAAGAAATAGCACCAGCGTTAGCAAACGTAGCTGTAGAGCCAAGGCTTTCCATGACTTCCTGCCAGCTGGCAAGGGAAGTTACATCAAAATCTTCAGTGAACCAGTCAAACTTGCTTACAAAATTGGTTCCCGCGACGCCAATAACCAAACTGGGGTCACTGGTGTTCATATTGTTATTTTTAAAAATGACAGTGCTATTCCGAGCGGCAAGAGATCTAACCTGAATTGCTGGTCCGTAAACTAGCTCCCA
Organism: Sulfurovum sp.; assembly: GCA_024763175.1. Lineage (GTDB taxonomy): Bacteria > Campylobacterota > Campylobacteria > Campylobacterales > Sulfurovaceae > SZUA-451. The sequence continues at coordinate 343 of JANTGA010000023.1, read as the reverse complement.
GTTTCCCATTGCCTTAACAAATGAGGTTGCTTTTAAAGCTTCTTTGATTCTTTTATGATTGCTTTTTGCTGCTCCGAGCAGCATTTCCTCACCTAAAGCAACGTCTGCAAGGAAAGCGAAAGCAAGCATTTTTTGATTAGTATTAAAGTTAGACATCTCCTCTCCCTTGATATTTTCAGTAATTGTGACTCATTTTATAGCTATTTATTCAACGAACACTAAAATGTAAAAATGTAAAAAAAATGTAGGGGTCAGGTGACAATAACAACTCATTTCCTATTCCTCTTAATTATCCCATTCACTGCCTGTTGTGATATACCCAATACTTTAGCGATCATATGCT
>JANTGA010000022.1 GCA_024763175.1 Sulfurovum sp. | reverse complement strand
GGTACTGCCGATATCTATCCCCGCCTTGCACCGACGATGGAGTGGGATACAGCTGCGGCCGATGTGATCGTCAGGGAAGCAGGAGGAGTGATTTATCGGTATGATGTGCAGACCCAAAGGCCCATTCTCAAGCCTTTGGTATATAACAAGTGTCATTTGATAAATCCCTGGTTTGTCGCCTGTAGAGAGTGTGCGGAAGTATTGTTGGCCATTGATGAGGAGGAGTGAGACTTCTCCAGTACAACGAGTGTCAATCCCGGTATTTTCACCTCAAGATCGAGTTGACCATTTCTAATATCTCCGGGAAAGTTTTTCAGGGTAAGACTCTGCACCATTTTCTCTTCATAATTTTTCCACCGCGAATTTAGAAAGCTCCATCCTCTTGCGTTTGTCATCGCGCGTATGCTACCGACAATGTATCGGCTTTTACGATAGGGGACAGAGAGCAGTCCGGTCTTTAGAAGGTCGTTTCGAATGATACAGAAGACGGCATTGTCTCTGCTGAGCTCTGTTTTTTGTATCGATCTTTTTTTGAGCTTGCCAAGCCAGGTTTTGGGAAGTTCCAGGTGGAGTTTTTCTGAGCCGCAGAAGGTAGGGTTGGAGTGCAGACTGCCTATCAGGAGATAGTATCGTACTTTTGTTTCAGCAGCCAGGATTTGATAGTATGTGTTGCTTTGCCGGGCTGACACACTCTGAAGCATCGCGCTGGCATCGCGCATATGCTCCAGTATAGCATAGAGCCACCCCTCTCCCTTCAGGAGATACTGTGGCTCTCTGGAGGGAAATTTTTGGAAAACATTCCAGTGTGCGAGACGGGATAAGCCGTTTTTTCTCATCTCCATCATGATATAGAACCTCAGAGCGGCCCCATATGCACCGGGTTGATCGGTTTTTCCTGCTCCTCTGACATAATCAATGATACCAAATTCATGGACTTCTTCAGGCAGAGAAGCAACTCTTTTGTCGAGAGATTTGACAGCATCAAAGAAGCCTATATTGGCCTGTGCACGACGAATAAAGCCCGGTGTGCCGCCTTTATCTCTTGTGATAGAAGTATAATAGGAGGAGACAGCGACAAAGTCGGGCGGTGCAGCAAGAAGAGAGTGTTTCACTACAGAGAGGTAATCGATACTGTTCTTTTCTGTCCTGTTTTTGCCGCCAGCTTGGTTGAAAGGTCCGAATTTGGCATCCGGCAAAATCCTCTTGATGGCAGCGGCTGAAGCATCATATTGTTGGAGGTATGCCTCCTGCGTCCCAAAAAATCGATCTCTGCTTTGACACTCTGTCCCTTGACGAAAACGCCAGCTGTTAACTCTCTCATATCCATAGAGTCGTACCAGCTGCTCACATAACGCTTCTACAAATTGTCCCCACTCTTGCCTGTTTTCAGGTGGTGCAGCCTGCCCGAAATATTCAGGATGGGGTTTGGCGGGGAGTGCCCACGGTGTGTTGTCCAGTACGATAGTCAGCCTGTTGTAGCCCGCTGTGATATAAGGGTCGAGCCGAGGAGCCAGGAGATGCCAGCGGTAGCGTATCTTGCCCTGTTTGTCACGATAGAGCAGGTCTGCCTTGCGGGAACCGTTGGCTTCTCCTTTGTGTATCTGTTCATTCCAGCCGCCCAGTGGCCTGACAACAATCAAATCATCAGCGAATGGTACTTCTTTGGCAAAAGGACGTTTGAGATAAGGAAATGAAGTACGGCTCATGTAATCTGGAATCACGATCAATCCCTGTCCGCGGTTAAGCCATCTGCCGATGACGGGCTGTGTCCTCCAAAATGGCTTCATTGGGCCAATGGATCGGTAATGGTCTGCAGTAATCCAAACGTCAGCATGGCCTAATCCTGTCAGAATAAGAAGATAAAAGATAGACTTTAGAGTGCTCAAGTGACCATATTCTCAACGAAGCTATCGATAAGATCCTGACGATCCGGAAAGTGTCTCTCAGCTGCCAGCAGCAATGCGTTGGCCTCTTCAAAGCGGCCGATTTTTGCCTGGCACCTTCCATAGAGCAGGTAGGCATAGATATTGTTGGGAAATTGTTGCAATGTATGGGTATATCGCACCAGTGCTTCTGCGATCTCTCCGCTTTTTTCCAGAGATTCGGCATGTTTTAAATAGAAGGAAACATTATGCGGATATTTCTCGATGCCCCTTTGGGATACAGTAACTGCTTCGCTGTAGTTTTTCGCTCTGTTGAGTTCTATGATATGCCTCAATGTACAGCGCATTTTAAAATCTTCTAACTTTTTATCAAAATGTTCTATTTTGCTGATCTTTTCATCCAGTAGTTCTCTGGCTGTATCATAGAGCTTGATATCAAACATATTGTTTTTTTTGATCAGGCTTGCCAAGTCGCTGCCCACTTCAGAGAGCAGCGAATCCACTTTTTCGGATATAGGTTGATCCAGGTTTTGATCCGTTATATTTTTGCGGACATAGGAGAGGTCAATGTTTGGAAAGTAGTCACGCAGATAAGTCTCGAAGATCACCATACTCTCATCATATCGATCAACAATACCAATCAGGGGCGAGGTGAGAACGGTATTGTGCGCCCTGTTGTATTTGTGCATCATTTCAGCAGGATGGGGACCGCTGCCTGCCAGGAAGATCGTTTGGATATTCCGGATCGTTGCTGGTGCATCATCCTTCATTCGCCAGGCAATATACTCCCGAAAGCCAAGTTTTTTGGCCATCATAGCACCACTTGAATCCTCAGAAGGCTGCTTTTTTTCGAACCGGTACACTGACCTGATTCGCTCGATAGGATGTCGGAGAAAATAGACTGGATGCAGCTTGACAAGCTCAAAGTCTTGGGGTTTATGGTAGATAGAGTGGCTGGAAAATGCCTCTATATCAGGATGGTTACTAAGGTAGTGTTGTAAAAACTCTGGATCCTGTTTGACTAAGTGATCTTCGCGGTGGTCGACAAATCTCCCCTTGAAATTAGTTAGCAGAGCACTATCAAAGGAGCTTCCTGCATTCTTAAAGATATGAACGTGGACTATCACATCTCTCTCTTTTGTCATCCTATTCATCACTGGCCTCCTTCTCTTGAAAAATGAGATTCATTTTTTCTTTGGCATATGCTTCCGAAAAATATTTTCTGCAATATATTTCAGCACCCTTGGCGTAACGCTCCGCCAATGCATCATCCAGATAAAGCATCTGCACTTTTTCTGCAAATTGTTCAGGTTGATCAGCGATCAGCATCGCTGATCGGGCATTTTCAAAACCTTCAGCGCCGATAGAAGTTGTGACGAGCGGCATTCCGTTGTAGAGTGCATCGACTACTTTTCCCTTGATGCCTGCACCATAGCGAAGGGGGGCGATGGCCACTCTGCACGTACGATAATATCTATTCAGTGTTGCATCGTCGACAAAGCCTGTCACGACAATATTCTCCTTTTCCAGTGCCCGTATCTCCTCTGTTGGTTTGGACCCTATGATATAGAGTGTGATATCCGGCAGAGTTTTTTCGATGATTGGCCAGATGCTCTTGCAGAACCATTGCATGGCATCGATATTGGGCGTATGAGAAAAGCCGCCGACAAACAAGATATCTTTGCATTGACTGACACGCTTCTCTCTGTGCTTGAATGAATCATAGATATACAGAGGAACGACATCGATTGCAGCAAAAGGGTTGATTTTGTGCAATTCCTTCTTCTCTGTATCAGAAAAAAAGTAACACATATCAGCTTTGGCGCTCAGGTCCAGTTCTCTCTTCAGGCACTCGATACTGCTTTGCAGGATTGCCGGATCTTGTTTGATCTGATATTCACGCCGTTCTCTCAAGAAATGGAGGTCGTGACCGAAATAGATAATTTTTGCCTGACTCATCTCTCTAGCGGTATCGATATACTTCTCTGCGATATGCGGTCTCGAGAGTATGATGTAGTCCATATTCGGGCCATTGTCTCGGAGCCACTGCTGCCAATGTGCCCCATACCACGCTCCGTGTAGCACCTCGATACCCATTTGGGTCAGTGTTCCCAGGTAAGGAGTTTCGGGATAGTCATAAAAGTTGTCTCCTATGAAGTGGACTTGAATATCGTTTTTGACAAAGAGCTTCAAGTAGTGCAGTGTAGCTTTTGATCCAGCATCCTGATCATAATGGGGGAGATAGTGGTCGATAAAGAGGATATGTTTTTTTTGTGCTGATCGATCACGTGCCAAAAAAAGTCTCTTGCCATCCGAAAAGTGCTCACGTTCCAGTATCGCTTTCCATTTTTCATAAAATTTTTTACGATTGATTAGCTGATAGCGCTTGACACCACTCCCTAGATCTCTACCATTGGTGATACCCTCGAAGTGGATGACGAGCGATTCGGGCTGATACATCACCTTATAGCCCGCTTTTCTTACTTCAAATGCCAAGTCAGGATCTTCATAATAGGCCGGTATGTATCGCGTATCAAAGCCACCTATCTTATCCCATACTGTTTTGCGGATCATCATCGTCGCACCTGTGAGATAATCTACTTCCTTGACATAGTTGTATTCTGGTTTGTGCGGATTGTCAAGGCGGCCGTAGTTCCAGCCATTACCCTCTCTCCAGATGATACCGCCGGCATCCTGGAGTTGACCATCCGGGTAGACAAGCTTGGAACCAACCATTCCGATCTTCTGCGAGAATGCCATCAGGCTGACCAGGCTGCTCAACCATCCAGGCTGCACGTTGGTATCATTGTTGAGAAACATCAGATGGCTGCCTTGCGCAAAAGAGGCACCTTTGTTGCAGTTTTGCAGAAAGCCAAGATTTTCGCTGTTACTGAAAAAGAGAATATTTTTCAAATATTTACCAAGCTGTCGCGCCTGGATATGAGGAGAGCAGTCATCCATCACAATGATCTCATAAGAGACGTGCTCAGTATGGCGAATGACTGCCTCGATACAAGCCAGCGTATAGTGCTGTTCATTATAAGCAGGAATAATGATCGAGACTTGAGGATCGTCAAATAGTGGTGCCTCCAGTAGCAAGTCATCTGTAATGTGATATTTCTGAGGATCGATGAGGAGTAGTCCTTCCATTTTGACGGAGTCATAGGGGTCTCGAATATTTTCCAAACCGATCGAAAATCTCCCTCTCATCAGATAGTGCAGCAGTGGCACGGTGTTGCCATCATCGTAGATATTTTCCCGATACCACCTTGTGTCAAAGTCACCGCTTGGATTGCGATTTTCTCTCCATCCTATCGCAAGATAGTGCTCCAAAGGATCACTGCCCGATACACGGACATCTTCGTAATGATGCAAGTAGTAGTCCGGGTCAAAATGATAGTTCAATAGTTTGGACCGGTATTGGCTGAGTTTACAGAAGAGACTAGATCCTGTCTCTTTTGCCATATAATTAAACTCGTTGAGAAAAAGTAGCGAATGCTTATCCAATGCACCGGGGAGGTTCTCCTGGATTTTCCAGGCGATACGGCGCTCATCTTCTCTATCCTTCAGAATGGCTATATGGTCAAAAAATCCAGGATCACCTGCGATTTTATTCGGATCGATACAATCCAGAGGGTATTCAATTTTTTCCTCTCGCAGTGCAGCGAATTGCTCAATTTTTTCGATGACTGTTTGAGGGAAAGCACTGAGATACTGATAGGAGAGGATCATATGATCGTGATGATCCATCAATGTGAGTATCTGGCCGTAGCCTCTGTGTGCAAAATGGATATATTTGCGGTAACTCTCTTGGTCGATCGTCTGTTCTCCAGTACCCCAGTACTTTGATGCAGCCTCCATTTGGGAAAGATAGGTGTGGTTCAGGTTTCGGTTGATCCAGATGATTCTGGTCTGGATGCCGCTCTTTGCGCAGTTTTCGAGGCTCTTTGAGAGCAGATCGATACTTTGTTGATGTGAGGTCGTTTCAGAGATGAGCAGTGTACTTTGATTGATCCTGTCATCGGGAAAAGCTTTCGTATATTGTTCTTGGATTGAAGCGGAATTGATGAAGGGTTCGATCGCCTGATCTTTGCGCGTCGAAAATGGGAGAAACCAAGGGGTGACTTGACTGTGACATCCCAGCAGTGCTGTCAATAGTGTCAAACCACTGCGTGGCAAACCTACGATCGCAATGACTTGGTCGAGACCTTTTTTCTCCTTTTCTCGGAATGGTGGCCACGGACGTTTATGCTCGACAATTTCCCTGTAACCAAAGAGAGAGAAATGTTCAAATCCTGAGCTAAACTGCTGATGTGCTACTGCATTTTGAACATCTGAAAACCTTTGTAGATAAAGTGCTTCATTATAATAGTCAAAATGAGAATGAAACTTCAGCTTTCCTTCTCTAATAGCCTCTACAGAGGTGTCAGTCAGGCAAGGGATGCCACCAGAGTATTGATGGCAAAGGAGAGCTTCCCCTTCTTCAGGGTTGGCATCAAGAAATGCTTTGATATCGAAAAAGCGTATCATTGAAGTTGAATTTATTTTTTTCTTTTTAAAGGGAAACACCCATACTCCTTATACTTAGACAATCTCCTGTCCTGTCTCTTTGACGATGCACCGGATCGCTTCAGGTGCCAAATTCTTCTTTGTAAGCTGATATTCAAACCCGACATATCCCCGTCTGGAGACCCCCTGAAGTGCCAGACCGGGTTTGAAATCTTTGGCTGTGACGGATGCCAGATATTCTTCTTTGGCATAGATGTCAATTGTGAGGGCAGCGTCGTTATCCTCCTGAAAAGCACAGCCCAGGATTTTGCTGTCGGTTTTTTCCTGTATGCATCCGAATGTGAAGGGTTTCTTCTCCCGATGCAGTCTCTGGCGCACTGCAAGCTGGGCGACGGCACGCCGATAAAAGGAGATATCTCTCGCATTGGCTTGCTCTATAGCATGGAGCGTTTCAGTATCAAGTTCTCTGGCTTTAAGCGCATCCTTTTCGCTTCGGTTGAGGTGAAGATAGGGGAGCTTCGTTTGGTAGAGTTGATTAAAGAGATCGAGTGATTCGCGGTACTTCTCGGTTATACCCAGAAAACCATAAAGTCCCATTGGTTTTTTGCTCAAGAGGCGGGACTGGAGATTTTGAAATCTTGGATCTTCAACAAAAGTCATAAGCGACTCTTGGTAGCCGTGATGGTTTTTGTAGTGGTTATAGTGGGAAAGTACTTGGTGTATCGGATCGCGGACAAAACTGACAATACGGCTCGTCTTGTAAAGCAGCATATACTTTGTCGTCGGAAAATGGCCTGAGAAAAAAGAGCAAGGAAGCTTGGAGAGCTTATCATAAAGTAGATGGGGGTCCTGTTTCACATAAATAGACTGCCGAATCAACGCTGATGTCTCAGTGGACTCTTGGGAGTAGTCAAAAAAGGTGTGATCATCACCAAAATACGCTTGTGCCGAAAGCCTGAAGCTGGTACCGGCTGTTTTTGGTATATGAACAAATAAAAAATGCTGGCCCACGTATCTTCCTTGTTCCCCGGTTACTTCAGGCATCTCCCGGATTTGTAATGGCTTGTATTATAGACTACTCTAGCTTTTTTTGGGGTGATGTCCAGGGTCGATCGTAAAGTCCTCATGCCGGAGAGTTAAATATTGGCTGTAGTATGGATCTGTCTGTAGTTGAGCACCCCACTTTTTTTGCATGAAGGCCACTTCTCGTGCAAAACGTATCTTTTTTTCTTTGGTATCTTCTGCGCCTCGTGATAGTGACTCGTGGTGATAGAGCCTGGCGTAGGGTGTCCAGAGGTTACGATATCCAAGCTGTCGAATTTTCAGACAGAGATCGACATCGTTGAAAGCTACTTTCAGATATACTGCATCCATGCCGCCCACTTCGAGATAGAGCTTTTTTCTGAGGATGAGACAAGCAGACGTAACGGCAGAAAGATTTTGGATGATCTTCAGGCGAGAAAAGTAGCCGTCGTCATTGCGGTGGAAATATTTGTGTGAGTGACCTGCCACGCCACCGATCCCCAGGATGACTCCGGCATGCTGGATCGTTCCGTCATCATAGTAGAGTTTTGCCCCTACTGCACCGATTCCCGGACGCAGTGCGTGTTGTACCATTTCGTTGAGCCACTCTTCGGAGATCACTTCTATATCATTGTTGATCAATCCGAGCAGTTCGCCCCGGGCCTGTGTCGCCCCAAAATTGTTCATCGCAGCATAATTGAAGGGTTTGTCGTATGAAACAATACGGATAATGGGATAACGGGATCGTAGCTGTTTGAAATAATCCAGTGTCTTGAGGTCTTTCGTCTGGTTATCAATGATGATAATCTCATAATTTTTGTAGCGTGTTTTCTCCAGGATGCTTTGGATGCATTTGTGTAGTATTGCGTAGCTATCTCGAGTAGGGATGATCAGGCTTATCAGTGGTACCCTTTGAAGCGGATAGACCACTTTGTATGTGTTTGGCACCATGCCAAGTTTTACTTCAGTATCGGGATAACGCTTATAAAGGTAATCCTTCAATGCCAGCAGGCCTGCTTCTGAAGTGTAGGGTTTCTCTGCGCTATTGAGGGCGGAAGAGCCTTCGATCGCACGCCAGTGATAGAGTATCCCGGGGATATGAATGATCTCATACTCTTCTAGATAATCCAACGAGCGCAAGAGCAGATCATAGTCCTGCGCACCCTCATAACCTGATCTGAAACCGCCAAGCTGCTCGAAAAGCTCCTTGCGCATAATCGTCAAATGGGAAAGATAGTTTTGAGAAAAGAAGAGATCAGGGTTCCACTCTGTCTTGAAGTGCGGATCGTAGCGTCTGCCCTTCTCATCGATCTTGTCTTCATCGCTATACAGAAGCTTTGCGTGGGGGTATTGATTGATCGCTTTTACTGCTTCGAGCAAAGCGTGAGGGGCAAGCATATCATCATGATCCATCAAAGCGATAAACTCACCCTGTGCCATCTTCAGTGCCGTATTGGATGCTGCGGATATGTGACCATTCTCTCTTCTAAATTGGATATGTATCTTGTCAGACTCTTTTTGGTAGCTTCGAAGAAGCTGTAGCGTCTCTTTGTTGTCCGACGCATCATCTGCAATGCAGAGTTCCCAGTGAGGATAGGATTGTGTCAGGACAGATTGGATGGCTTTTTGCAGATAGTGTGTAGGTGTATTGTAAGTACTCATCACGACCGAGATCAGAGGCATTCTGCTTAGCTGAGTGACTTCGTCAGTCTCACTTTTTTCTTCATGGTGTTTGATCCAGTTCATATATGTGCTATGTTTGGGCGTCGCACGCTGTATTTTTTTGGGATGGAGATTACGATACTCCTTGTCGAGACGCTCCAGCATGCCGCTGAGGCCATGTTTTCGATAGCGGGCATATGACTTTTTGAAGATACGCAGTGTTTCTGCATTACTGTGATGATCGTATCTGGCGACAGAGGCAAACTGATGCAGTATGTGCAGAGGTTTGCTGTGTGCTCTGATCTGAAAAGAAGCGAGTCTGAAGGAACAAATGGCTTCATTGGGGTCAAAGCGTACTCTTTTGATGCAAGCGGGCAGGATGATTTCAGTCCGATAGAGGTCATTCTCCAGGTGAAGGAGTTTGGCCGATCTTGCCTCAGAAAAGCCTTCCCCGAAATCGAAGTAGAGTTTGGGGTGGAGTGTTTCTCTGGAATAGAGTACAACGCTTATGCTGACCGGTCCGCAAAGAAGTCTCAGAAATGGTGATCGGACATCAAATTGGGGGTCATAGTCTATAGCGGACCATTCGTCCTTTTTGATATGCTCTAGCCCTGAAATAGGCAAGAGCCTGGGCTTTATCTTCTGCAGAAATGGAAAAAAAAGCAATGTTTTAATCCTCATCAATCCTGCACCCGCCTCTATTTTGTACGTAATGATATCGAATAGGTACTTATGAGAAGAGGCATCTATGTTATAATCCTACCGTAAAGCACGAGACAAAAGAGGAGAGAGGAATGATTGATGCTGCTGTTGTGCTTCTGTATCAACCTGCACCGGACTCTCTTGAAGCGATAGCCACCTATGCGGGTGTCGTCAAAACACTCTATGTCGTCGACAACTCTCCAGAGCCTTCTGCTGTGCTTTCTGATCTTCAGGTGCTGACACAGACGAGAGTACTCTCGTCAGGTCGAAATATGGGTATCGCAGCAGCGTACAATCTGGCCTTTCATCATGCCCACAGAGACGGGCATCGCTGGTTGATGACGATGGATCAGGATAGTTCATTTGATGCAGAAGAGAAAAGAGGGATGCTCGATCACTTCTATCGGTATCGAACCGGTAATTTGGGTATCTATACACCGCTGCACAATCAAAAACTGCTTTCATCTCTGCCTCCGCAATCCAAAGTGAGCGTGATGAGTTCAGCCAATATTGTCAATATCGAAGCAGCGCTCCGCATTGGTGGTTTTGATGAAAAACTCTTTATTGATGAGGTTGATCACGATTTCTGCTTCCGAATGAAGTCGGCTGGCTATCTTATCCTTGAAGATCAGGAGGTTTATGTGCACCATAGACTCGGCAAAAGAGATCCATTGACAAACAAAGTCTACTACTCCAGCGGGAGACTCTACTATATGGCTCGCAATTATCTCTACATCGCCCAAAAATACAAAAAACATTATCCTGACTTTTTTAAAGAACGCTCGATCTATCTGATAAAATTTTTCTTTTGGCAAATCTATCATGCCCCCAAAAAAAAGGAGCGGATCAGAATGATCCTGTTGGGTGTCAGGGACTATTATCGGGATAAGATGGGGTATCGTTATGCCTGCTGAAGCATTGAATCCAGAGCTTTCTATCCTGCTGGCGACTTACAATGGTGAAAGATACATCGAGGCGCAGCTGGATTCGATCATTTCGCAAACTTACAAAGGTTTTTTACTCTATATCAGCGATGACCACTCTTCGGATGGCACTTGGGCAATACTGCAGCGCTATGCTGCACGCTATCCATTTATCTGTCTCAGTCGCAATCAGCAGCACATTGGCCTTGTCAGAAATTTTGAAAAACTTCTCACACTTTGCAAAAGCCGCTATATCGCTTTTTGCGATCAAGATGATCTCTGGGCTCAGCAAAAGATAGAAAAATCTCTCGAAGTACTGGAGCAGGAAGAGGATAATCGGCCTCTTCTTTGCCATAGCGATTTACGTGTTGTAGATGAGGATCTAAATATGCTTTTTGATTCGTTTTTTGCGATGCGCTCCTATCAGTTCCGGGAGAGAAGGCAGATAGATACGATGCTGGGGCGCTGTGGTGTGATGGGAAATACAATGATGATCAATGCGCATTTGAAAGCATTGGTTTTGCCATTTCCGGATGGATTGGCTGTGCATGATTACTGGATAGCATTGGTCAATGAGCTCTTTGGTAAGCGTATCACGCTGCTGGAGCCTTTGGTGACGTATCGTATCCATGGCCTGAACTGTTCCAATTCAAGAAAAGCAGTCGCACAAAGAGGGCTCAGAATGAGGGATCTGCTTCCTGTAAACTACCGACTCCCTTTTCATCATATCTCCAGAGAAAATGTCTTGCGTGCATTGATGAGACGCTTTGTGCTGCAGGAGAGTGACCGGCAGATATTTGATCGTTTTCTCTCCTATTTGGAACTGAGCGACAATCGTCTGAAGCTCTCATGGATGCTGTTGCGATATGATTTTTTGCGTGCGAGTTGGCGCTATCGCTTGAAGACAGCCTGGAAGATCGTATGGATAAGATCATAAGAGAACTGCATAGCCGTTTGTCCAGAGGGCCTCTTGAGCCATTTTATTTTTATTTTTACAATTTTTTGGCTCTTCTGAAAGGTCCAGAGGTTCCTTTTTTGGGATGGGGAAGGAAGCGGACGGGTCAATGGGCGGTGAGATTGGCACGATGGAGAGGAAGAAAATTTATACTTTTGGAAGATGGCTTTATCCGTTCCTTTGGATTGGGCAGTCAGGGGGCAGCCCCTTTGAGTATCGTAGCGGATGACCGGGGGATTTATTATGATGCGACAGAGCCCAGCAGGCTGGAGCATCTACTCAATCAAGGTGATTTTGTTTCAGATCGGGAGTTGATGGATCGGGCATGCGAAGCTATCACAACCATCAGGCAAAATCATATCTCAAAATACAACCCTGCAGCTGCAGAGAATAAATACGACTTCATGGGACAAGCCAGAAGAGACAAAAAGTCTGTATTGGTGATCGCACAGACTCAAGGGGATCTATCGCTGAAATATGGGATGGGAGATCTTTTTTCTACAGATGAAGTCCTGAAGGCTGCCAGGAAAGAAAATCCGGACGCCACACTCTATATCAAGATTCATCCCGATGTACTCAGCGGCAGGAAAAAATCCGACATCTCCCCTCGTCAAATACCTGGTGATTTCATCATTATCGATGAGGATATTGAGCCTTATGCTTTGTTGCAACATATTGATATCGTTTATACCAAAACTTCACAAATGGGCTTTGAGGCGCTTTTGGCGGGAAGGCAGTGTGTCTGTTTTGGTGTCCCTTTCTATGCAGGATGGGGTGTGACAGATGACAGAGTACCATGCAAACGTCGAAAAGCAAAACGCAGTGTCGAAGAGATTTTTGCAGCAGCCTATCTCTTGTATAGCGATTATTTTGATCTTCAGACGGGGAAGCCATCCGATATATTCGGCACACTATCGACGATCATCCAAGAACGGGAGAGGAGATCAAGTCGTGATCCGGAAGCATACTTTTTTGGATTTTCTCTCTGGAAACACTCGTTTATACGTTCGTTTATGCCGGAGATCAAGACGATACATTTTATCAACCCTCTTTTTCGCCAAGACCCTCTGGAAGTTGCCAAAAAAAAAGGTTTGGGAGAGAGGAGTCAAATCTACCTATGGGGCAAGAGACGTTTTGATACTTTGGAAGTATACGCCAAAACACATGGCATTGCTCTTTTTCGGATGGAAGATGGATTTGTTCGGTCTGTCGGGCTTGGCTCAGATTTGACGCGGCCATATTCACTGGTCGTCGATGGGCGCGGTATCTATTTTGATCCCGCTGAAGAGAGTGACTTGGAGCACCTTTTGAATTTTCATACATTTACACAGGAGGAGCTTGATCGTGCGAAACGCCTGAGACGTTTTCTAGTGGAAAATCAATTTTCGAAATACAATCATAGCAAAAACAGCGTAGTGTCAGGGTTGCCCAAGAAAAAAAAGATTCTACTGGTTCCCGGCCAGGTCGAAGATGATGCATCGATATGTTATGGGGCAAAAGGAATGAACAATCTCCAACTGCTTCAAAAGGTAAGGGCGGCTGCCCCTGAGGCTTATCTCATCTATAAGCCACATCCGGATGTATTGGCCAAAAATAGAGTCGGAAGTATAGAGAAACACAAAGCACTGCGTTACTGTGATCGGATTGTTGGTGATATTAGTCTGGAGAGCCTCTTGTCTGTGTGCGACGAAGTGCACACGATGACATCGCTTGCAGGGTTTGAAGCGATCCTGAGAAATCTGAAAGTCTATACCTACGGATTGCCATTTTATGCGGGATGGGGTGTGACTATCGATGCTTTGACGTGTGAGAGACGAAAGAGAGTACTGAGTGTCGATGCGCTGGTTTTTGCTGCTCTTGTGCTCTATCCGCGCTATGTCGACCCTGTGAGTAAAGAGCGATGCGAAGTAGAAGTCATGTTGGAAGGATTACTGAAAGAGAAGAGATCTCATAGGGAATCGGCAACTTCTTTATGGATCCGGTGGCGTAGTTTGTTCATCCGAAAAAGCCAGACTATATTGCGTATCCTGCATCAGTCATTGTGATCTCTTATGATCATGAAAATCGTGACGATAATGCTATAGGAAAAGAGCAGTACAATCAACAGAGTCATAATGCTCCAGGGCTTATCGGGGTAGCTGTAGCCATCTGCCAGAGTAGGCCGGGAGATAACAATGAGGTGTTTGGCATTTTGATTTACCTCTATCTTAAGCTCCTCTTGGTTGATGAGTGTTTGTCTGTAGATCTCTTTGTTGAACTCCATCTCATTTTTGAGTAACTCGAAGTCAAAGACATTAGTGTTGAGTTCGCTTCCCTTATCACCTGTACTCCCTGCCATCTGGGATTTTATGTTGGCAATTTTGCTGATAATATTTTGGATGGTATCCTTGAGAAGCTTCATCTCATAAGTATCCTGATTCATATACTTTAACTTGCTCGAGTACTCTACCTCTTTTTGTATCTTTTCGCTCTCAAGTGTAGCGAGTATGGCACTCTTGGATTCTACATCGATATTAGGATCAATGGTATTGTGTTTGTTTTGGTATGCAATCAGTGACTTGATGGAGTTGATGAACAATGCCTTGTTCTCTTCTCTCTGATCCTGAATAAAGCGCAGTGCAACTTGGGCATTTTCTTTGGAAAACTGATTAATAATGACTTCGGAGTGGTCGATGATACTTTGCAGTATCTGTTGCGATGTGTTGCGATCGGCATGGAGAAATGCCAGGGAGAGTGTGCCTGAGGACTCATTGAAGACAACAGAGAGATCCTGGTTGTACTTTTTGATGAGGTTTTCTCTGTTGGCTCGAAAAATAGGTAGTCTGGCATCTTTGTAAAGCCTCTGAAGCTGATCAACCCTTTGGCTGGTGTAGTATTGGGAAAGGTGATAGATATGATCGAGAAAATTGTACATTTCATAAGAGCGCATATAGAGCTCCAGAACCTTCGAGTCCTGCATATTGTTGGGTGTCTGTCCAAGAAGCGCAGATCCTATATCCATCTGCTGTTTTTTGGAGAGATCCTTGAGTAATGTGATGCTGACTGACTCATACTTTTCGGTTTGAAGATAAATGATATAGCCTCCAATCACTATGAAGATCAGTACAAACAGTAATCTTAATAAAATTTTCATCTTCTCCCCCACTCTTTGTTAACGCTTTGATAATGTGCAATAGCATCATCAATCTTTTCATAATAGTACAGCTCACCTTCGTTAACAAGGATACCTGCCTGGCATATCTCACGCAGCATTTTCATATGATGGCTCACTAGAAGAACATGGCAGTTCTCTATCTTTTTTTTGAGCGCATTATAGGCTTTGTTCCTAAAATTGACATCTCCTACCGAGAGTGTTTCGTCGATCAGAAGATAGTCAAAGTCAAATGCCAGACTGAGCCCAAATCCGAGTCTGGCTTTCATTCCTGCGGAGTAGGTTTTGATAGGCATATAAAAATACTCGTTGAGTTCGGTGAAATCCTCCACAAAAGCCAGGATCTCTTTGGTCTCAGTCTTGCTTTTGCCATAGAGTCTGCAGACAAATTTGATATTTGCTTTTCCTGTCATTGTGCCCACAAACCCTCCGCTGAGTGCAAGAGGCCAGGAGAAACTGTTGGGAGAGATGATTTTGCCCCTATTGGGAAACTCAATCTTCCCGAGCATACGCATCAGTGTCGATTTTCCGCTGCCGTTTCTGCCCATAATGCCGATATTGAGATCAGGCAGTGTCAAAGAAACCTCCTTGAGGATATATTTTCTCCCCTCGTGTGTATGAAAATATTTCGTCACATTTTTGAGTTCAATCACTGTGATATAATCCTCTTTTCCAATCTCAAATAGAGCCATAGGCCTGCAAACCAAAGCGACAAGGTCCAGATCGCCATATATCCATAATCAACATACCTGTCATCGAGCCCCTCCACATAGTAGCCATGGATCATCTCCATAAAGTGCGTCAAGGGATTGTAGAGTATGATCTTCTGTATTTCCGGAGTGAGGCTTGCAACAGGATAGAAGACAGCAGAAAAAACAAGAAGTCCGAAAGAGAGAAGTGTGACAAATTTTCCAATGCTTGCAAAAAAAGTATTTCCCACAGCCACCAAAAGTCCAAATCCGGAAGCAAAGAGAATGAGCCAGAGATATCCCAAGCTGACCATCAATAGATTTTTTGCTTCAACCTCATAATAAAAATAGTAACCATAGAGAAGAAAAGTAAGTATGACAATTCCTGTCAGGAAGGACTCCAGCAGCACTCGGGCGATAATTGTGTCGATCGGCTTGACCTGTCTATAGCTAAATAGGCCTCTATTGGCCAAAAATGCACCTTTAGCACCATAAAGTATATTTCTGAACATAAAAAAAGCGATAATCCCGGATGCCATAAAGAGAGGATAATTATAACTACTTGCTTTCAGGACAAAGCTATGTACACTCACAAAGATAAAAGCTTGGAAAAATGGCTCGAAAAATGTCCAGAAAAGACCCAGTTTGCCAACACTGATTCTCATATGTATCTCTCTCAGGAAAAGTGCTTTTTCGACTGCCAGGAAAATAGCAGTTGAAGACCTTCTATACAATTCAAACCTTTAGAGAGGGTCCAGGGGTCAGCTGTTCGTTACGCACATCAAACCTCCCCGCCTCCCGGTCCTTGGTGAGTCTGTCATAGGGAAGGATGATGCCGTTCATGGCGATCGAGATACCCGGCTCTTTTGTGGCTTGGAGGTAGCCGTAGGCTGCACCGAGATTGACGCTGGCTTCTACCGGATCGATCGAGTAGGGTACCATGGCGCCAGCCAGTACGATCGATTGCTGCAGATTTGCATCAGCCAGATAGGCGGCAGTCAACTCCATCGTATCGGTACCATGGATGATCATGATGGCGTGATGCGTTGATTGTGCGATAGTAGCGAGTAGCACTTCTCTGTCGTTCCAGGTCATCTCCAGACTGTCTTTTCCGATGATCGATATCCATTCGAGATTGCTCTGCCACTTCCTGTTGATCTCATCTAGTGCCCTTGAGTCCCTGTCGATCTCCAATAAACCCTTGATGGGATTATATACTTTATTGAAAGTACCGCCTGTGCTGATGCATAATATTCTCTTCATTGTTTACATTCTACCTCAATTATGCTAAAATACGAAAATAATTTTTGGATGGGAGAGCGAGTATGATAATGAAAGGTAAAAAAGGTGTTGTCCTTGGGATTGCAAACAAAAAATCGATTGCCTATGGTATCGCCAAAGCTTGTCGTGAGCAGGGTGCCGAAATGGCGATCACTTTTCTCAATGAGCGCTTTGAGCAGAAATTAGCACCGATCGCAGAAGATCTTGGCTGCACTACGAGACTCTATCCCTGTGATGTCAGCAAGCCTGAAGAGATCGCCGCACTCAAAGAGTCACTTGAGAGAGATATGGGTCAGATCGATTTTATCGTTCACTCGATTGCTTTTGCACCCAAGGAGGGCTTGAGCGGAAGATTTGTCAACATTTCCAAGGAAGCCTTTGATGTGGCGATGGATATCTCTGTCTACTCCCTGATCGAAGTCGTGAGAGAACTCAAGCCGATTCTCTCGGACAGCGCTTCGGTTTTGACGTTGACCTATTATGGCGGTGTCAAATATATCCCCAACTATAACCTGATGGGGATCGCCAAAGCAGCACTGGAGATGACAGTCAAGTATCTCGCCGAAGATCTGGGCAAAGATGGTATCCGCGTCAATGCTATCTCAGCAGGCCCTATCAAGACATTGGCAGCAGCAGGGATCGGTGACTTCTCTTTCATGCTCAAGTGGAATGCTGCCCATGCGCCGCTCAAAGAGAATGTAACGATCCATCAGGTCGGCAACTCCGGTATGTACCTCCTCTCAGATCTCAGCTCCGGCGTGACAGGTGAAATTCACTATGTCGATGGTGGATTTAACATAATGGGTATGCCGGCAGTTAAGTTTGACGAGAGTGGCAAGCCACAGATTGTCTGGAACGGAGAATCCAAATAGTATGGTTGTCTGAAGAGTCTCGAGGATGAGTAGCAAAAAGCATAAGCACGGCGATTCTGCGGCGTATCTGGCTAAAAAAGCCTTTTATGACAAGGTATTGACAATCTATGGCCGCAATGCGGTGATGGAAGCACTCTGCGATTTGAGTATCACGATCCACAAACTTCATCTCTCCAGATCCAACCGCGCTTCTGTTCAGCTCAAGGAGATGCTGAAAATCGCTTCTGATCGCGGCATCAATGTCGTTTATCATGACAAAAATGCACTCTCCCGGATCTCCAGAAATGCCAAGCAGGATCAGGGAGTTGCACTGGACCTGGTGCTGGAGGACTATACTGATGAAGTAGCTTTTTCCGCTGTACATGCACGCTATCGCCTGATCGCACTGGATGGTGTCCAAAATCCCCAAAATCTCGGTATGATTATTCGCTCCTGCGCAGCAGGTTATATCGATGGGGTGATTTTGCCTGTAAAAAATTCTGCCAGGATATCGCCTCTCGTGATCAAAGCCAGTGCCGGTACGCTCTTCAAACTGCCGATCATCAAAAGTGATGATCTCTTCAAAACACTCAGCTACTTTGAGCGTCAAGATGCAGCACTCTATACACTCTCGTCATATGCCCGAAAAAGCTACAAAGAAGAGAAATATCCGGAGAAAACGATCTTCATACTCGGAAATGAGAGTGAAGGGGTGAGCAGGGAGATCGAAAGCCTCAGTAAAGAAGCGATCGCCATCCCGATGCAGCGCGGTGTCGAATCTCTCAATGTTGCGGTGACGGCATCCCTGTTGGCATTTCTATAGGATATAGTTGGCACCTCCGGGCTACAGGCTCTCTTTCTGGTTGCTGATATGCTGTAGATAATCGCTGATCTGTATCAGGGAAAAGGTGACGAGAAAGATCATCAATCCCGGAAAAAAACTCACCCACCATGCGATCTCCATGACAGATTTTCCTTCACTGAGGATACTGCCCCAGCTCATATCGGGTGGTGTGACTCCCAGTCCCAGATAGCTCAGTCCACTCTCTGCAAGTATCGCACCGCTGACACCAAAAGTAAAACTGACAAAAAAGATCGGCGTCAAGAGGGGAAAAAAGTATTTGAAGATGATCTTCAGATTGGAGACTTTGGCGATGGTAAGAACTTTGATATAGGGTTGGTTGGCGATACGGTAGCTCTCGGCACGGATGAGTCTGGAGGTGCCCATCCAGCCTGTGATAGAGATGACGATGATGAGGATCAGTGTCGAAGCTGAGACATAGCTGACCAGTGCCAGGAGGAGGAAAAAGGTAGGGAATGTCAGGAAAAGATCGACGATCATCACGAAACTTTTGTCAAATAACCCCTTGAAGTAGCCGGCGCTGACTCCAAAGAGCAGTCCGATCAGAGATGCGATCACTGCCGATCCGACACCAATGATCAAGGAGACTTGGCCGCCCTGTATGATTCGGGCCAGCAGATCGCGTCCCAGTCTATCGGTACCGAGCAAGTGCTGCAGGTTCGGAGGATCGAGAATCACTTCTTTGTCCAGTTCGAATGGAGAGACATGGTAGAAAAGAGGTCCGAGAAAAGAGAGGAGAATAATTCCCAGAAGAATAGAGATACTCAGTACGGGAAATTTGGGCTTCATACTTCTTCTTTGGGGCGATAATAGCTGAGAGAGCTTCTGCCAAATTTTTTGCGTTTGACAAAGGTGAGCGTACCGATATTGGGGGGCAGATCGAGCTTGGTCATATGCTCGACAATAGCCATTTCGCAGATATCCGGATCGATACTTTCGATCATGGCGATCGTTTTGTCATAGATCTCATCCATCCCGTCACGGGTAGAGAAGGGCGGGTCGAAATAGAAGTAACTCTTTTGGCTGCTGCGTTTGAGAATCTCCTGCACCAGCGGAAACTTTTCAAAACTGTCACCATAAAAGAGATGACACCTGGAGGGGTCGAGTTTTTTGGCATTCTCTTCAAGTATGCGATATGCATCCGGGTTATACTCGATAAAATAACACGCTCCCGCACCCCGGCTCAGTGCCTCCAAGCCGATCGATCCACTGCCCGAGAAGAGTTCGACGAAGTTTTTGTCGATCAGGTCAAACTGCAGTGTGTTAAAAAGTGACTCTTTGAGGATTGACTTGGATCCCCTTGTGGTATGAATAGCCGGGATCTCTATTTTTCTGCCCCGGTATTGGCCGCCGATGATGGTCGTCGTAAAGAGTTTTAATTTTTTATTTTTTTTCATATGCTATTCTAGCATAAATTTCTGCTATTGACAGCTTGGATGAATCATCTCCTTGAGGTAGGTGGCATAGACCGGACTTGATGCTGTATAGGGCCAGTTGGGCCAGTCACCTTTGGTATGGGAAATCAATGGAAAACCCGATCCGGTCTGTGTCGGCAGACCGATAAACCTGATCCAGACTCGATACTTGCCCGCACCAAAGATTTTGTCTGCCGTTTTGAGAATAGAGATCACGGCAAGCTTGCCTTTGTTGATGATCTCCTGATCAGACAAAGCACTGAACTGTGATAGATCCAGCACAAAAGAGTACTCTGAGACCCCTGAGGAGGTATATCGATCAAAGTTGAGCTTGGATGTTATCTGTTTGCCATCCATTGCGAGCAAATTGATGTTCTCGTAGGTATATCTACTGTTGCCGGCTGTCTGCTGGACGAGTGTCTTTGTCTCTGATAAGATACCGATCAGCAAGCTGTCGAGCGGGATGCCATAGACGGCGCTCATGATTTGCTGATCCAGGCAAATGTATTCGCTTTGTATTCTTTGATAAGGAATATAATAGTTGTTATATTCCGATACGGTTGCATAGCCAAATACAGATGCCAGAAGCATCACTATAATTTTTCGCATGATCGTTACTCCTTTTTCCTATGATACTATCATTATGTTGCATTATCAAGATCATGCTGCTTTGGCGTCAATCCCGCTGCTCCCGCTTTGCATAAAATTCCTTCTTGAACGCATCAAAGCGCTCCTCGAGTATCGCTTTTCTCATCTGCTTCATCAAGTCGAGGTAGTAGTAGAGGTTGTGGATGGTGGCAAGTCGGAAATAGGTGAGCTCTTTGGCGCGGAAAAGGTGGCAGAGGTAGGCTCTGGAGTAAGTTTGACAAACCATACAGCCGCAGTCGGGGTCGATAGGAAGGGGGTCTTGTTTGTAGCGGGCGGCTTTGATACTCACTTTGCCAAAAGTTGTAAAGAGGGTACCGTTTCTGGCATTTCTGGTGGGCATCACACAATCGAACATATCGATACCTCGGGAGACATTCTCGACCAGATCTTCGGGGGTGCCGACACCCATCAGGTAGCGTGGTTTCTCTGTAGGTATAAACTGTGTCGTCCACTCGACTGTGTCATACATATCCTGATTGGCTTCTCCGACGCTGAGTCCTCCGATGGCAAAACCGTCATAATCCATCGCGCAGAGCTCTCTGGCTGATTTTTCACGAAATGCCCTGTCAGTACCCCCCTGGATAATAGCAAAGATATTTTGCTCGGTAGCGATCCCTTTACTTTGGTTTTGCCTATGGTAGTCGATCGACTGCTGCGCCCATCGTGTCGTTCTTTCGATCGAAGCCTTGATACGTTCCTGGGTGGCCGGCAGGGCGACGAGATCATCAAGGATCATCATGATGTCCGAGCCGAGATTGTACTGGATATCGAGGACTTTGGCGGGCGTAAAGTAGTGTTTGGAGCCATCTATATGACTTCGGAACGTGATACCGCCCTCATCGATCTTGACATTGTCACTGAGCGAAAATGCTTGAAAGCCACCGCTGTCAGTCAAAAAACTCTTTTTGAACTGTGTGAAGCCCTGAAGCTTACCCATCTTGGCAACTGTCTCATCCCCCGGACGCATATAAAGGTGATACGTGTTGCCCAAAATGATCTCGGGCTTCAAGAAAGTCTCCAAATCTGTCGCATCGAGTGCTTTGACGGCACCGACTGTCCCTACAGGCATAAAAACCGGTGTCTCTATCGTGGAGTGTGCGGTGGTAATAGTGCAGGCTCTGGCGTTTTTGTCGATTTTATCTATCTGAAATTGCATTCTGCTATAATTTCCTCACTGATCATATTTTGTAGCATTGTGACGCTAACAAAGTGTATGATTATAGCCACTCCCTACTAAAAGAGCTGAATGAAATATATACTGATCCTTGCAGACGGACCTACAGGCAAAAGCTTTGTAGAGTGGGCCAGCAAGACGAGAGTTGTGGAAAACGAATACCATGTTGTGTGCTACAAAGAGGGCGTTCTTCCTGAAAAAATGAATCAAACAATCTCTTTCTATTATGCTGATCCCACCAGCTACAGCAAGCTGCTGGCACTGATGTCCAAGACCCGATATTCTATGGTTTTTATTGTGATGAGAGAGAAAGAAGATACTCTTTACTCTTTGAAAAATATTCGAAAAATTGATAGTAAAGTACGTATCGTACTTGTGGACAGATGGGATATGACGTATGACAATACGGATAACCTTATCATCATCAATGAACAGAAGCTGATCGCTGCTCATCTCTATGACTACCTGCCTAATGTGCCGGTCATCGCTCAAAATGTCGGCCTGGGAGAGGGAGAGATCATGGAGATACTGGTACCATTTGGCAGTAGCTACTCCTATCGGCATGTCGGTTCGGTAGCTCAGCGCAAATGGAAGATTGCTGCGATTTACCGTAACAAAAAACAGATCATCGCAACCAACGCAACGATGATCTACCCCAACGATACACTGCTCGTACTGGGAAGGCCCAGGGTACTTGAGGGTATTTACAAAAGCATTAACAAGCGCATGGGCCTTTTCCCTGAGCCATTTGGAAAAAATCTCTATCTGGTGCTGGACTTCGACAGAGACAAGGAGAAGGCGCTGATCTATCTCAAAGAGAGTATTTATCTGACAACACAGTTGGAAGAGAAAGAACTCTTTGTCAGGATCGTCAATCCTTCAGACTTTGAACTCATAGAGAGGCTGAAGGAGAAAGAGACAGATAACGTGACGATTCATATCTGCTATGACACCACAGAAGTTAATGCACTGATTGAGTATGATATTCAATATTTTGATATTGGACTGGTGCTCAACAGTATTGATACATTTGAAAAACTGGGCCTGCTGGAGCAACTCTTTGCGTTGAAAAAATTGGTCTATCTTTTTGGTGATAGGTCACTCTATGATATTACGGAAAGTGTTGTCCTGGTCACCGATGAATATGAAATGGAATCCATCTCCTCTACGGCCATAGATTTCTCTGAAAGTCTTGACCTGGAGATGCATCTATGCGATTTCGATCCCGAAGGTGATTTTGAGAGTAAAAAGATGATCATCGAACACTATGAAACTCTCTCCCAAATATTTAGCTATGACATCACCGTCGATCAAGAACGTGTCAACCCTGTACGAAAGCTCCAAAGCCTCGATACGATTATTCAAATCTCAGCATTCAATCAAAAGAGCAGTAAAAAATCGATCTTTAACTATATCTCTACCAAAGTACAGGATTACCTGATGACCATAGAAAAATATCCGAAAATACTTGTTCCGGTTGAAGTTTCAGAAAATTAAAGGGTGCCTCTAAAGGTATTTAAGTTAAAATAAAGCCAATACTTATTTTAACAGAATATTCAGAAAGGCCTCTTCTCATGATCGTACCTATTGAGCTTAAAAATACGCGTGTAGTCAGCTATGACATCACTATCGACTCTCTGCCAAAGCTGCATTTTGATACTAAGGTAGTGATCGTTACCAACCCAACTGTTGCAGGCTATCATCTCGAGGCAGTTTTAAAAAAAATTGATGCCAGGGAGCTGCATGTTGTCACTGTACCGGATGGTGAAGCGTACAAGACACTGCAAACGGTCGAATCAATCCTTGATCAACTTTTCATTCATAAGCTTGATCGCCAATCACTCCTGATCGCACTGGGTGGCGGTGTGATTGGTGATATGACCGGATTTACCGCTTCATTGTACCAGAGGGGGATCGGGTTTGTGCAGATTCCTACGACACTTTTGAGTCAGGTAGATGCCAGTGTCGGAGGCAAAACCGGTGTCAACAACCAATACGGAAAAAATCTGATCGGGGCTTTTTATCAGCCCAGGGCAGTCTATATTGATCCTGCATTTCTTCAGACGCTGCCGCCCCGTGAGTTTGCGGCTGGTGTGGCAGAGATCATCAAAATGGCAGTGATGTTTGACAGGGATTACTTCACATTTCTGGAGAGAGCAGAGCTCAGCGACGAGCCGACACTCAAAGAGGTGATCAGAAGAAGTGTAGAGCTCAAAGCCGAAGTGGTCAATCAAGATGAGAAGGAAGCCGGCATCAGAGCAGTCTTGAACTATGGTCACACCTTTGGACATGTGATTGAAAATGAGACGAATTATACGACTTATTTGCACGGAGAAGCAGTTGCGATCGGTATCGTGATGGCCAATCGTCTGGCTGTGAAGCTCGGTCTCATGCACCCCGAAGAGGCTCAAAGAGTGACTGAACTGCTGGAGAAATTTACCCTCCCCGTCGATTATATGATCCCTGATGTCGATGATTTTTATGAACATTTTTTTCTTGACAAAAAGAGTGCCAATAACAGTATCAAATTTATTCTTCCTGAAGGGATCGGTGCACATCGTATCGAAAAAGATATTGATGAAGTTCTGATCAAAAGTGTTCTTGCAGAGTTTGGAGGAAATAGATGACAGCAGGGTTGCGATCTCTCTTCTCTCTTTTTCTTTTGATGCTGTTGCCTTTGGCAGTTTTGGCTGATGAGAACACGACATCCTCCTCCTATCTCGATCAAGTCAAGGGATATCTTACTTCGGGCAGCACAGAAAAGGTAAATACTTCCGAAGACAAACCAAATAGAAATGAACGATTGGTGCAGGAAAATCAAGCCAAAAAAGCCGAAAGAGAAAAGGTCACACAGCTTTTGCTGAACCGAAAAGAGCAGCTGGACAAGGCACTCCAAAATAATAATATCTGGGCCAAAATCTACAGCAACTACAATACCTACCTTCACCTCAAAGATCGGCAAGAGAAAGTCGAGAACAAGATCACACTTCTCGAAAAAGAGGGCATGCTGACAGAAAGTGAAAAAAAGGAACTGCAGGGCTATCAAGAAGAAGAGAGAACGATCGTCGGAAAACTTCAACTTCTTCAAGAGTATAAAAAGAACCCCTTCAGGGAGCTGATGAAGCCTGCACCGATCGAGGAGGCTCCAACTTTGGGAAATCCTATCGCGATCATCTCTGCCCTCTCTTTCAAGAAGAAGCTTCTCTCTCAACAGGAAGAGTACAACGCACGATATCTCTCCCTCAAGCAGATCGTGGATAAGTTTCAGGAAGAGAGAAAGATTCTTGAGGAACTTCTCAAGTCCAATCCGGATAATATGCACTATCAAGAGGCACTTTCAGATGTAAACAGAAGGCTGAAAACCTACGAGCCTGTTCTTGAAATCTTTGAAACGACAAAAAATGTCTATACCAAAAAGATTGACGAGATTATGCTGAAACTCAAAGGTGAAATCAAAAAAGAGATGGAGAAAACCGCTGCAATCGGTGCCATCTTGCTCTTTTTCTTCGCACTGTTTCTGTTGGGAAAATTCCTCGCACACCGCTATATGGCCAATAATGACCGATTCTACATGATCAACAAAGCATTGAATATTACGTTTGTCTCTCTTTTGCTGATCATCTTGCTCTTCTCCTATATTGAAAATGTCAGCTATCTGGTCACGGTTCTCGGGTTCGCATCGGCAGGTATTGCGATTGCGATGAAAGATTGGTTTATGAGTATGATGGGCTGGTTTGTGATCGTGATCGGAGGAACGATCCATGTGGGTGATCGTGTCAAGTTCGTCCGTAACGGTGTGGAGTATGTGGGAGATATCGTCGATATCTCTATGATGCGTATGACGCTGCACGAAGATGTCACGCTCACGACCTATACGACCAACAGGCGGGCAGGTAGGATGATCTTCATCCCCAACAACTATATCTTCACCGACATGATCGCCAACTATTCGCATGCCGGACTCAAAACAGTCTGGGACGGTATCGATTTTATGATCACATTTGATTCAGACATAAGCAAGGCCACCTCCATCGCCAAAGATGTAAGCAGGAAATATTCCAAAGGATACACAGATATCACGAGAAAACAGCTCAACAAACTAAGAAGCAGCTACAGTATTCGCAACA
>JANTGA010000021.1 GCA_024763175.1 Sulfurovum sp. | reverse complement strand
GAAAAGGGAGAGCTTGACTCTTTCAGGTGTGTATCATAGAGTTGAATGAAAATGAACCATTGATGAAGTCTCGAAACTATTTATGATTATGTCAAAAACGTTCGAATTCCTCTTGTTTTAGAAATCTGAACTTTATCATCTGCTTTCCCTCTTTGCAGTGAGAAAAAAGCAGATATACGCCTAGGCTCCTGCACGAAATTGGGGTGGTAGAGACCCAGTGACTCCACCTTGCGGAAAGGCCGGTAATAGGGATAGGATCCTGTAGCATAAAAACCATCCTCGCGGTGTTCTATCGCCAGCGTGTCATCAGAGAGCAGGGGATAGCCCTGCCGCAAAAAATAGTCGAGCAGTGTCGATTTGCCGCCGTGAGAGGGAGCAGAGAAGAGAACCGCTCTGCCATCGATCTCCACGGATGCTGTATGGAGTATGCGATAGCGTCCTTCCATCTCCAGTACGAGAGGGAAAAAGGTATGAAAAAGCCAGTAGCGTAACAGTTCGTCCGAATAGGACTCACCCCTGATATAGAGTACACTTCCGGAGGAGTGCTCCCAGATCAGAGTAACGACTTCTTTGATTTCCAGTCCCCAGGAAAACTCCTTGCCGCTTCGTCTGTCAAAAGAGGCATCACCGTGATATCTTATCTGTCGATTCGATACGGATGATGTTTTACTTTTTTTGTCGAACATCCTGGCGAGCGTATCTGCCGTAACTTCACGAACGGGAACACGCCTCTGCCTACCGATCTCCTTTTCAGATACCAATCCAAATACAAAATCATGATTGAATGCAGTTAGCTCATCATTCATGTTAAAGCCAGAGGATCACCGTGATACAGCACCAAACGACACCAGTCCACTCTCCGCCAGCTTCTCTGCAAAATCCAAAAG
This sequence comes from Sulfurovum sp., assembly GCA_024763175.1. Taxonomy (GTDB): domain Bacteria; phylum Campylobacterota; class Campylobacteria; order Campylobacterales; family Sulfurovaceae; genus SZUA-451. Next base: position 25,077 of record JANTGA010000021.1, on the reverse strand, counting down.
ATCCCTCTCCAGCATCTCCGGCTCTACTTCGTATTGCTCCAGCAAGTCAGCGTGAACATCCCTGAGCAGCTTCTTTTCTTGCATCACCTGCCAGATCGCTGTACCGACTTCATCCAGGCCGAAATAATTTTCACTGTTCATATCGAGCAGTACCATTTCGCCATCGACCTCCTGCCCAAAGACAGTGTCGGAAAATATAACTTTTTGATTGAGATCCATCTTTGCTTACCTTGTTTTGCTTCTTCCTGACATTTTATCCTCTTTATGATTACACTTCAGATTTGAATTTAGGAATACCGAATTCAGGATTAAATTTTAAGAATATCATTCTTTATTTTTGGTAAATATGTTCTGATCACATTTTCAATAAGTGCAGTATTGACACCTTCATAGTCATGCGCTATAAAATTTCTTACCGCAAACGCACCACGTATATCATCTTTCTCGAAATGAGACAGAAGTTCATACTCCATCGCATCCTGGAGTCGCTGGAACTGCTCGGCAATAGCGATAAGATGCATAAGTATCGCAGGTTTTGAAAGTTTTTCATCTTCTAAAGCCGCAGTTATACTGCCTTGCTGGGAAACGATCTCTTCAATGATATTTATCTTTTCCAAAATGAGATTGAGAGAGTTATGCATAAATGGCATCCTCGATGATATTTTTGTGTTTCAATCCCGATTCATCACAAATATCGACCTGCCTGTGAAACTGTTTTTGCAACTTCTGACGCAAATCTTCAAGAAAAAGGAACCCCTTGATACCATCAAATTTTTTGACAAATACAGGCGTTGTTTTTATGACAATATCAATATCACTATAAAGATCTGCCTTGTCCTTTGCAAAACCTCCAAAGAGACCAATTTTTTCGATCCCGTTTTCAATAAGTCCATTTTTTATATTTTTTAAATAATCAAGAATATGTTCTTTTTGCATCGTCTTCTTTCTTTTAAAAAATTATAGCATAATTTCATCAGTCAAAATCATCCAGCGCATCTTTTGAACACTTAAGCGTCATATCGTTTTTTCAGATCTCCAAATATCTCTTCATGACTTTTTCACTGATACCGGAAGTCATTGCTTTTTGAATGGAATTATCAAGAGAACAAAAAGGAAAGATACTATTTCTATCACCTCGTATTGCTCCAGCAAGTCAGCGTGAACATCCCTGAGCAGCTTCTTTTCTTGCATCGCCTGCCAGATCGCTGTACCGACTTCATCCAGGCCGAAATAATTTTCACTGTTCATATCGAGCAGTACCATTTCGCCATCGATCTCCTGCCCAAAGACAGTGTCGGAAAATATAACTTTTTGATTGAGATCCATCTTTGCTTACCCTTTTTGCTTCTTCCTGACATGTTATCCTCTTTATGTTTAATCACTCTTTTAGATATGCTATGCTATTATTCCGCTCCAAAAAAGTGTTGATGAGTGTTTTAGTCATTAAAAAGCAGTTGTCAGGACTTTGCAGTGCAAAGATATCAACAACCAATAAATAAAAGCAAGGAAACAACAATGACAATGATCAGAATGACAAGAATGGGAAGAAAGAAAAAGCCTTTTTATAGAATCGTCGTAACAGACAGCAGAAAGAGAAGAGACAGCGGCTGGATCGAAATGATCGGCCACTATAACCCTATCAGTGAAAACAAAGAGTTGACACTGGATGAAGAGAGATTGAACTACTGGTTGAGCGTCGGTGCGCAGATGAGCCCGACAGTGAAGAGATTGGCAGGAAAATAATCCTCGATGATTCAGGAATTTGTCTCCTCTTATGCCAAGCTTCTGGTCAAGCATCCTGATGATATCAGGGTGGAGCTCAGGCCTATCAATGAAGGATTTGAAGAGATCAGCATCTATGCCAACAATGAAGATGTCGGTAAACTCATCGGCAGAGAAGGGCGAATGATCAACTCGATCAAAACCGTCATCTCAGGCTGTAAAGCCAAAGGTGGCAACAACTATCGCGTCAACGTCAAATCCGCAGAGAAGTAATGGAAAAATTTTTCATTGCCCAGATCGGTAAAACGGTCGGGCTTTGGGGTGACCTCAGATTGCACCTCCACACAGACTTTCCCGAACAATTCAAGATAGGACAGATCTATCAGAGCGATCGTGGAGATCTGGAGATACTCACGATCGATCCTGTACATCACACCATCAAGTTTCGAGGCTATGAGACACTGGAGAGCGCCAAAAAGCTGGTCAATGCCAAACTCTATACCGACAAAGAGAAGACACTCGAAAACTGTCAACTAAAAGAGGGTGAGCATTTCTGGTTTGAATTGATCGGCTCATCGGTGGTAGAGGGTGATGAAGTACTCGGAAAAGTGACTGAGATTCAGCGCCTTCTGGATGTTGATTATCTGCTTGTCGAGACGGATAAGCATTGGATCGATACCGGTTTGCCGAGCTCGTTTTTGATCCCCTATATTCCCCGTTATATTCTCGAAGCAGACAGCGACGCGAAGAAAATCTTCACGAAAGACACCAAAGATATTCTCGAGGCAAGCTGATGCGCTTCAGTTTTGTCACACTTTTTCCTTCTGTTGTCTCAGGCTACTTCTCTGACTCGATACTCGCAAGAGCGATCGATGCCGGAAAGATCAGTATCGATTTTTTTGACCCCAGAGAACGAAGCAGCAACAAGCATCAGAAAGTTGACGCTCCCATGATCGGCGGCGGGGCCGGGATGCTGATGACGCCCCAGCCGCTGTTTGATACGCTTGCAGAGATCAAAAGCACTTCCCCGGATGCCCACATTGTTTTTTTGACCCCGGTTGGCAAGCCGTTTCGGCAAAACGATGCGAAACGATTGGCACAAAAAGAGCATATCGTTCTGGTCTCCGGACGCTATGAGGGGATCGATGAGCGGGTCATCGAATCCGAGGCAGATGAGCTTTTTTCGATCGGGGATTTCATCCTCACTGGAGGAGAGCTTGCCAGCATGGTGCTCTGTGATGCGATCAGCAGAAATGTCAAAGAGGTACTTGGCAATCAGGACTCTCTGGCTGTAGAGAGTTTCGAAGATCAACTTTTGGAGGCCCCATCTTTTACAAAACCGAAGAATTATGAAAATAATGAGGTCATTTCAGAGTTCTTGAAGGGTAATCATAGTAATATTACAGCCTTAAAAAGAGAACTATCTTTGTGCAAGACACAGTATTTCAGACCGGATCTCTATCAAACGATCAAAAACAAAAGGTAAATGATGAAAAACAAGTATATCGAGAGTTTCGAAAAAGCTCAGCTAGAAAAGAAAAATGTTCCTGTATTCAGAGCCGGCGATACTGTCAGGGTAGCCGTCAGGATCAAAGAGGGAAACAAAGAGAGAGTACAGAACTACGAGGGTGTTTGTATCGCGCTTAGAGGTGAAGGTACAGGCAAAACCTTCATGGTCCGAAAGATGGGCGCGAACAATGTCGGTGTTGAGAGGATCTTCCCACTCTATTCAGACAGTATCGAAAGTATTGAAGTGCTTAGAAGGGGCCGTGTCAGACGTGCGAAGCTTTTCTATCTCAGAGAGCTCAAGGGTAAAGCTGCCCGTATCAAAGAACTCCGCAGAAAATAGTCTTTTTCTCCCGCTTTTTGCACAATGCGCAGGGGTGCCTCTTGTGGGTACCCGCATTCTGCATAATGTTTTACCTCTATCCCAAAATTTCTTATCGTCCGGTGGGCAACCACAAGGGATTGCCCCTACGGAGTGTGTAAGGCCAATCAATAACTCTTTTTCATGGCTTGCTGGGCTTCTCGATCCAGGGTCTTCTTTTTGAGGTCATGGCGTTTGTCGTGGAGTTGCTTGCCTTTGGCGAGGCCGATGCTGACTTTGGCTTTGTTGCGTTCGTTGAAGTAGAGCATCAAAGGAACGATCGTCAAAGAGTCCCGACCTACTCTGCCGAAGAGTTTTTCGAGCTCTTTTTTGTGCAGCAGGAGTTTTCTGGGTGTCCGGCTGTCCGGGGCGAAATTTTTATTGGCGGTTTCGAGGTGGGAGATGTGGACATTCATCAAAAAAAGCTCCCCCTTGATGAAGCGGCAATAGCCATCTTTGAGGTTGGCACGTTTGGCGCGCAGAGCTTTGACTTCACTCCCCTGCAACACGATTCCCGCTTCGAACTTTTCAAGTATCTCATAGTCGTGATAAGCTTTTTTGTTTTTCGCGATGATATTGATGGTCATAATACCTCTTTTTGTAGAATTATAACATAGGCTATACTGTTATGGTGTACTGAGTCTGAAAAAGGTGCTTCCGCTTCCACTGAAGAACCAGCCCGGCTTTGCATACTGTTCGAGTGTTGGACAGGCTTTGAGGGCGGCAGGGTAGAGATCGTTCAGTTTGATCGAATCATCGATCCTTTCGAGTATCTCTCGGGAGGGGATGCTTTCCCAGCCGACCGATGTGCTCAGTTTGATATCGGCGAGAAAGTATTGTTTGAAATTTTTATAAACTGTTGCCGTATCGCATCCTACCGGAGGCGTATAGAGCTCGAGAGGCAGGGGGGCTTCATCGAAAGGTTCGACCACTTCGCCGAAGCCGCTGACGTTGGCAGAGGGGTAGTTGTGGATGAAAAAAGGGAGATCTGCACCGATCGTGCTGCCGATCGCGGAGAGCTGTTCTGTGTCGAGTCGGAGATGGCAGACGTCATTGACCAAGCGCATAAAAGCTGCCGCATCAGAGCTGCCCCCGCCCAATCCCGCTTGTGAGGGGATATGTTTGTCGACAACGACTTTGTGGTGATAAAAGAACTCCAGGATATCGAGATCGCCGGTCTGGGCATTGAGGGCTTTGTAAGCTTTGTAGATCGTATTGCTCTCTCGTGCTACCCCTTCGCATCCGTCGATGGTAAAAGTATCACACTCCTGCGGTACAAATGTGATCGTGTCATAGAGATCCTCGACACGCATAAAGCGTGAAAGCAGCGTATGGTATCCCTCTTTGTGCCCTGTGATTTTGAGGAAGATATTGACTTTGGCGTGGGCATTGATTGTATGCATCAGATCTCCTGAAATTTTTGCTGTCGGTTGAGTTTGTAGCTGACGATCCCCTCTTTGATCTCGATGATCGCAAAAAAGTGAGATGTTTCTACGAGGTAGTATCCATCTGCTTTGTTTTCGAAGTAGTCAATGGAGAGTTTTTTGCCAAGCTCCAGCCATGATTCATCCCCGCTGTAGTGATTGCGCGGCGTTCTCAAATAGTTGAGTGGATCGAGTGCTCTCTCCTCTTCAAAATGAAACTTACCCTCACAGAGCCGCTCGAGGCTCGAGAGGGTGCCGTCAACTCCGAGTTTTTCTGCGATGAGCTGACCCAGACTGCGGATATAGGTGCCTTCGCTGACGGTCGCTTCGAAATGGATGAAGGGATGGTTGTAGTTGAGGAGTGTGATGCGGTAGATGGTGGAAGTGACTTTTTTGAGCATGACATCCCTGTTTTCTCTTGCCAGCTCATAGGCTCGTTTCCCGCCGATCTTTTTGGCAGAGTATTTCGGTGGATAGTAACTGAGTTCACCCTCGAAGTTTTGCAGGAGTGTATCGATTTGCTCTTCACCAAAAGAGGGGACTTCCCCGATAGCGTCAACTTTCTCGATATCGAGTGTCGGCGAGTTGGCGCCCAGCCAGAGAGTGGCGCGATAGGTTTTGGGTGTTTTTTTCAGGTAGTTGAAGAGTTTGGTGTATTGCCCGGTTGCGACGATCAGGCAGCCGGTAGCAAAAGGATCCAGTGTACCGGAGAAGCCGACTTTTTTGGTGCCGTATTTGCGTTTGACGTAGCCCATATAGCCATTGGAACTGCGAAAGATGGGCTTGCGGACGACAAAGAGACGGTTCATCAGATCGATTGCACGAAGGAGCTGAGGATCTCTTTTTTGTTGCCGCCGAAATTGATACGGAGTTTGTACTCTTTGCCGGCTTTATTGACAGCCTGGACACGCCCGATACCGAAAATCTTGTGCTTGACCAAGTCGCCTTTTTTGTAGTTGGAACTTTTGGTGATCTTGAGACTGGCACTCTTGACGAGACCGGCTTCACCGAGGAAGCGGCTCTTGTCGATCATCTTTCTGCGGCCTTTGTAAAAACGGCTGTCGACATAGCAGAGTGTCAAATCTCTCTTGGCGCGCGTGATGGCGACGTAGCCCAGACGCCGCTCCTCTTCCATATTGCACCCGTCGCCCAGCAATGGGAAAAACTCCTCCTCCATACCGATGACAAAGAGATGCTCAAACTCCAGCCCCTTGGCAGCGTGGATACTCAGGATCGTGATCATTTCGCCCTCTACCTGGTCCTGCTCGCTCTGGAGGGTGATATTGTTGAGAAACTCCTCCAGAGTCAGCTCGGGTCGTTTGACGATACTGTCTCTGAAATAACCATAAAACTCATCGATATTCAACACGCGATCCATACCGTCTACGAGATTGCCGTAATACGCTTTGAGCTTGATAGTCTCTTCGAAAAATGTCACGAAGTTATAGAGGGAATTTTCCTGCTCTGATTGAAGCAGTGCAATATCTCTGAGCAATTTTTTGAGTGAGCCGGCTACTTTTTTGCCGACCAGTGCTTCGAGCTCTTTGAGCGTCATTTGGTCCAGCAGAGCATAAAGCGGCAGCTGCCGGACATATGCCTCTTTCTGAAGCTTCCCGATCGAAGCTTTTCCGATACCTCTTTTGGGTTTGTTGATGATGCGGAGGAAAGAGAAATCGTCATTGGGGTTGGAGAGCACTCGGAAGTAGGAGATGATGTCTTTGATCTCAGCACGTTCATAGAAGCGCATACCACCGATCAGTTTGAAACCAAGCCCCTCTTTGGTAAACCCCTCTTCGAGAGATCGCGAGAGGGCATTGATGCGATAGAGGACTGCGATCTCGTCAGGATGGGTGCCCTGCGAGAGGAGCGTTTTGATCTCTCTGGCGATTGTTTTTGCTTCGTGTGTCTCATCCAGGGAGTGTTGGAGTTTGACCTCCGGGCCTTCTCCTTTGTGGCTGACGAGTTTTTTGCCCAGCCGGCTGCTGTTGTGCTCGATCAAGGTGTTGGCTGCTTTGAGTATCGGTTCGGTCGAACGGTAGTTGGTCTCCAGCTTGATCGTGATAGCTCCACTGAAGCTTTTGTCAAATTCCAGAATGTTTCGGATATTGGCACCCCTCCAGCCATAGATGCTCTGGTCATCGTCCCCGACAACACAGAGATTGTTGTGTTCGGATGCCAAATACTTCAGAAGCTTGAGCTGCAATTCGTTGGTATCCTGATACTCATCGACCATGATATATTGATAGCGATTGCTGGTCTCTCTCCTGAGGTCCGGGTTTTCGTCCAGGATACGGTAGGTGAGCATCAGCAAGTCATCGAAGTCAACAAGATTGTTTTCGATTATATTTTCCTCATATGCTTCATAAACAAGCGCAGCTTTTTGATAATCCTGCAGCTCTGCTTTGCGTTTCGCCTCTTTCGGATAGAGGAGGGAGTTTTTATATTTGGAGATTTCGCTGGCAAGGAAAGAGATATTCAGATTGATCTTGAGCTCTTTGGCGATGGTGCGGATCAGCCGTTTTTTGTCATCGCTGTCGATAATGACAAAGTTGTTTTTCCGGCCCAGTCTTTCGATATGAAATTTCAAAAATAGCAAGCCAAACTTATGAAAGGTACAGAGCAGAGGAGGGTATCCTATCTGACTGTCAATGAGCTTCAGTGCTCTGTCACGCATCTCTGAGGCTGCTTTATTGGTAAAGGTCAATGTGAGGGTGTTCCCCGGATCGATACCGACCTCGCCAATGAGATAAGCCAATCTACTGGTGAGTGTCTTTGTTTTGCCGCTTCCTGCGCCGGCAAGGATGAGGAGTGGGCCATCGATATGCTCTACTGCTTCGCGTTGATCAGGATTGAGCTCACTCAAAATTTTTTTCATACCATTCTCTTTCATCGTTTAGAAGATTCATTAATTATATCGGGATTATGATTAGATTTGCCATAATGGAGACAGGCGACCATAAAAATAGAAATCAAAATAAATTATTTCAATAAGTAAAGCTTATCAAATCATTTAAGTATAATTTGCTATAATAACAGTTATAGATTTAGTTTCTGCAAATAGTAAATTGCAGAATAGAGAAAGGAAGTAATATGCTAAAAGATTTTATTAAATTGGAGACATTTCTAACAGTCGCGAGAGAGCGCAGCTTCTCCAAGGCATCTGCCAAGCTGGGGATTTCGCAGCCAGCCGTTACACAGCAAATCAAATTTATAGAGAAGTATCTGGATACCAAGATCATCGAACGAAAAAAGAATGGTATCAAATTGACATCAGAGGGAGATGAACTCTATAAAATCGCTTCGGATCTAGAAAGATCAATCCATAACGCTGAGAAAGATATCCTGAAGATTATCAATAAGACGATTACCTTTCATCTGGGTGCCTCTTTTACGATCGGCAATTATGTCATTCCCGGAAAATGTCTCAACACGATGGGTCAAGCGATCCATAATGATATTACACTGACGATCAAAAGCAGCAAAGAGATCATCGAAACGTTGAAAGATCGCAAGTTTGATGTGGGAGTGATCGAATCCTATGTTCAGGATGATGCGATGATCTACAGAGAGTGGCTGGAAGATGAACTGGTTGTCTTCAGCAGCGCACCGATACCCAAGATGCTGAAGACAGAAGATCTCTACAGTTTCAAGTGGATTTGCAGGGAAGAGGGGAGCAGCACCAAGCGGATCGTTTCGGATGTGTTTGAAGATATCGGTGTCTCTTGTTCCAATTTTGAAGTACTGAGCGAAGTGAGCAACACCACTGCTGTGCTGCAAACGATCAAACGAAGTAAGGGAGATGATGGGGCGCCGGTTGTTTCGATTATCTCCAAACATGCGATTGCGGATGAGGTGCGCAACGGAGAGTTATACGAAGCTCGAATCAGGGGCTATTCTATGAAACGCCATTTCTATATCGTCTACTCCAAAGAGAATAAACACAATGCTTATGTCGACAATGTGGTCGACTTTATCATGTCAGGACATTGTTGACCCGTTTTAGGGTTTTTTCTTTTTTAAGAGTTTTTTGTTTTCGGGGTTTTTGAGCAGTGCCTCCATTGATTTGCTCGAGCCGGTATCAGAAGGCTCAGTCGCTTCGCTGACGTTGATGGCAATAGGATATTCTCTGACAAAGATCTGCTTGATGGCAAGCAGGGGCATGGTGACAAGCGAACCGAAATTTTCATCACCGAAACCTGCCTCGAAACTGAAGTAGCCCTCATCCAGTTTGGCTGTCTCGTAGGTGTAACCTGTCAAGATGAAAAGCACACTCTCTCCAAAACTCTCCATAATCTCTCTCGGAAGCTCGGGTTCAAAGTGGATAAATCTGGTTTCGCAAGCCAGGGAAAACTCCTGATTGTTTTCAAAAAGAAAGAGAATGGTTCGACTGAGATGGGAGGATATCAGCTCCTGATAGGCAGACATTTGAAAAAGATCAGCTTGCATAAACTCGCCTTTGTTGAATTTTATATTCCCAGGAAAATGGGATTTGTGATTTTAAATCCTATCATAGCATTCATTAGAGCAAAGCCATTAAAGCGATAAATTTCATCTTTTCGGATCGCTTTGGGAATCAAAAAGCCTTCATCGATCAATCGTTCGCGGGTTGTCCCGCGCAGAAGAGGTCTTTCGGGTGTGATCCATTTTCCATTTTCCAGGAAGGCGATATTGGCGATCGTTGTATCCGTCAAGTAGCCGTTGTGAAGGATCAGAACGTCATCACTTTGAGGAGAAGAGGCAAGCAGCCTTTCAAATATTTTGCGATCAGCATATTTATGGCTGTATTCGATCGTGCTCTCCAGCAGCGTCACAGTATGGATCATTTTGGGCTGATAGGGAAAGTATTCGATTTTTTGGATCTCCTGATCATAGAGAACCCTGCAACGATAGAGCTGATGATCCGGGGGGGTGATGTAGCTGTCGAGATCCAACGCTTTCTCGATCCCAAAGAGCGACTTTCTGCTGCTGTTGAAGCGTTGATTGTGGTACTCCAGGTGCAGCGCTTCCCCTTCTTCTATTTTGATCGTTTCAAGAAGGAGGGGAGACTTCATAGGATAACGGTTGTGCGCTATTCGCTGAAGAGCTCGGTCGAGAGGTAGCGTTCGGCCGTATCGCAGAGGATGGTGACGATCGTTTTGCCTCTGTTCTCTTCTCGACAGGCGATGTCATAAGCGGCCTGGAGATTGGCACCGGCTGAGATCCCTATCAGAAGCCCCTCTTCTCTCGCAACCCGTTTCGCCATGGCGAAGGCATCTTCATTGCTGACCCGGATCACTTCATCATAGATGGAAGTATTGAGGATATCGGGGACAAAACCTGCTCCGATCCCCTGTATCTTGTGAGGACCTGCTTTGCCGCCGCTGAGGATGGCGGAGGCTTCCGGTTCGACCGCGACTGCTTTGAGCTGGGGAAGTTCGGCTTTGAGGGCTTCGGAGGTCCCCGTCAGCGTCCCGCCTGTGCCGACTGCCGCGACGAAATAATCAAGATGCCCATCTGTATCTTTCAGGATTTCGGGTGCAGTCGTTTTTCGATGGATATCCGGGTTGTTGGGATTTTGAAATTGCTGCAGGATGATGGCATCGTCGAGGCTCTCCTGGAGGCTTTGCGCCTCTGCGATCGCAGCACCCATCCCTCCCGAAGCAGGCGTCAAGATCAGCTTGGCGCCCAGATGTGTCAGCAGTTTGCGCCGTTCCATACTCATCGACTCGGGCATGGTCAGGATGAGCTTGAGGCTCTTGGAGGCGCAGATTGCAGCGAGGCCGACACCAGTATTGCCGCTCGTAGGCTCGATGATGGTTGTTTCGGGTCCGATCCTTCCTTCCTGGATGGCTCTCTCGATCATATTGAGTGCGATACGGTCCTTGACAGAGCTCGTAGGGTTCATAAATTCACATTTTCCCAGAATGGCAGCACCGCTCTCCCGGGAAAGTGTCTTGAGCTTGACCAGCGGCGTATTGCCGATCAATGCTTCGATGGAATTGGCTATCATTGTTTTCCTTCTTTATTTTTTGATGGTAATGTTTTGCTTTTGGAGCCAAGTGGCAGAAACTCATATTTTTCATCATCATAGTACTCGATCAGCCCAACCTCTATGTCATAGTACCATCCATGAAGAAAGAGCTCACCCTTCTCAACACGTTTTTTGACAGCTGGATAGGTGAGAAGATTTTCCAGTTGGAAGACGACGGAGATCTTCTCTGTGTAGCGTAGAAGTGCTGCTTTATCAGTCGAGGGGACGCTCATCATAGCGATCTTTTTGGGTGCTTCGCCCAGCTCCAGCCATTTGAGGGTGTGGATATTCTCCTTTGTGGGCTTGATATCCTTATAGAGGGCGCCGATCGCACCGCAGTGGGAGTGTCCGCAGACGATAATGTCGGTGAGTTCGAGGACGCTGATCGCATACTCTATCGCCGCCGCTGTCGCATGATAATCGGCATCAGGCCGATAGGGTGCGACGAAGTTGCCGATATTGCGGATGATGAAAAGGTCTCCGGGCTTGCTGTTGGTGATCATCGCCGGCATGACACGCGAATCGCTACATCCGATGAAGAGAGCTTTGGGATTTTGTCCCTCCTCGGCGAGTATTTTGAAACGCTCCTCATTCTGCTTGAAGTTGACAGAGCGAAAGGCTTCATGGCCTTTTGTGAACTCTTCGAGTTTTTTATCTGACACGATTGCTCCTTTAGATAACAGTATGCACAGTATAGTCGAGTGTTGTTCCGAAATAGAAAGGGACCACCCCGTCATAATTTTCCGGTACAGTAAATGGTTCTTTGGCCAGGACCACCTCTTTGGGCTGTGGTTCGAGATGGTAGATCTGCCGGGCATTACCTGAGACGAAAGCTTGCAGTTTTTCCAGAGAGGCACCGTTCGTTTCGAAGAGTTCAGTCAAGAGCTGTAGTGCGATCGGTGCCGTGAAAACCCCGGCAGCACATCCCGGACACTCTTTGGCCTCTCTGGGGTGCGGTGCAGAGTCACTCCCAAACATCACTTTGGGGTGGGCATCGAGTGCAACACGCAGCAGTGCCTCCCTGTCCTCGGGCCTCTTGGCAATCGGTTTGCAAAAGAGATGAGGCTGGAGCATCCCCCCGGCGACTTCATCGAGGGTAATGATGAGGTGATGCAGGGTGATCGTGGCGTAGAGATTGTCGAAGCGATCAAGTGCTTCGACGCTCTCTTTGGTCGTGATATGTTCCATAATGATTTTGAGACGAGGGAAGTGCGTCGCCAACTTCTCATAAATAGGCACAAACTCCGCCTCTCTATCCATGACAAATCCCCCCGTTTCTCCGTGGATACAGAGGGGGATCCCCAGGTCACTCATCGCTTCGAGTGCGGGGCGCAGCTCTTCGACGTCGAAACCGCTGACACCCCCCTCGCTGTTGGTGGTGATGCCGGCAGGATAGAGTTTGATCGCAGTGACATCATCGTGAACACTCTCGAGGAATTCCCTACTGTAGGTCGGCTTGAAAAAGAGTGTCATGTAGGGGGTAAAACGCGCATCCCCGATCGCTTCGAGTATCCGGCTTTTGTATTGAAGAACATCTTCTCTGCTTTCGACGGGGGGAACAAGGTTGGGCATCACAAGCGCACCGGAGAAAGTATGGGCGCTCAGTGGCGCAACACGACTGAGCATATCGCCATCCCGTAGATGCAGGTGCATATCGAGTGGAGCATGGAGACTAATGGGCATGATAATCCTTTATGGCATAATAGTGGCCCTCTGCTTTTGGCACGAACCAATATTTGATTTTGATTTTGCCAGAAAGAAAGTTAAGATATGATGTGAGGCAGAGCGAAGGCGGTGCATGATATCGGATCACGGGGTAGTCGATACCCCCGGGAAAAAGCTGATTGCAGCGCAGTATCCTCAGTGTGGATTTGATCATCGCTGTGTGTGGGGCGCTTGTTTCAAAACTCCACTTGGCATATTCGGAGCAGGTAGGATAGTAGCGACAGCTGCCCGGCAGCATTCTGGAGAGATATTGATAGCCTGTGATCGGGGCGACCCAGAATTTTTTACTGATCCATCTCTTATTTTTCAAAAGTTTTCCTTTTTTATCTATAGTATTAACGTTACAAACCTTCGTAGGGGTGCCTCTTGTGGGTACCCTTTTTTTGACTCGAACAAGTTCGAGTGTCCCGAAGCTTGGGACCCTCAGACTTGTCTGGGGCAACTCTCCCATTCGTTATAGACTCAAACAAGTTCGAGTGTCCCAAGTTCAGGACCCTCAGACTTGTCTGAGGCAAAATAGGGCTAACGACTCTCTTTCCATATGACTTTCCCCTTTTGGATGATGTAACTGGGAGACATGTTGATACTGTGATAGATCGTTGTGCCGTATTTTCGGCTGTAGTATTGTAGCAGGAGTCGCTGCTGGGTGGGTTCGATCGAGGGAACGAACCAGCCGTTATTGCTCAGTACGATCATCTGTTTGGGGTGGTTGATATAGAGTTTTTCGCTGCATGCTTCATAGCAGATGGCATTGCGGTAGGTTTTGCCATGGAGCGTATAGTCGGTGATGGTACTGCTGGCGATATAGTCGATAGCACCGTCATAGAAGATAGCGTTGACCCAGCGACTGAGCCATTTGGGGAGGGGGTTGTTTTCGCCGAAGGGGACGAGCACGACCTTGTCAGCGATCTGCATGGCGCCTTTGTCAAAAATATAACTTGAGTTGCGCGGGACCCCTTCATCCCAATGCAGTGCACCCAGAACGATAGCGATATTTTTGGAGCTCTCTCTGAGTTTTTCAAGGAGCGCATACTCTTGGTTGAGAAAGAGTGGCAGAAGTGATTCGGGAAAGACGATCAGCTTCTTTTTCTCTTTGACGGCTTGATCGATTGTCCGGAAGAGAAGATCGACTTGTGCGGGAAGCATTTTCGGATCCCATTTTTGATCGATGGGGATGGAGGTTGTCACCAGCTTGAGGGTCTGTGTATCGAGCGTATTTTCCGAAAGGGACGGTAGTGGCTGATAGGCGAGTGCTGCAAGCAAAAGATAGAAGACGTTTTGTCTTGAAATCACCAGTGCAACAGAGAGAAGGACGATCGCAAAGTGCCACTTCTCGACCCCGAAATAGCTCTCTGTGAACATCAGCTCAGGCTTGAGCCAGTCAAACCCAAAAGGGTGAATGAAGCTTGCAGTAAGCAAAAAAAGTGCCTTGAACCAAACAGGAGAGATGCGAAATCTCTTTGCTGAAAATCGGGAGAGTACAGCAGCGCCCCAGAAGAGACTTGAATAGATCAGTGCCACAAGCAGCATACCGATCGGGATAGCCCATGCAAAACCGTAGATTCTGAAACTCATCATTATCCACCAGAACCAGAAGATAGCGATGAAAAAGCCAAATACCATCCATACTTTCTGATCTCCCAAGAGCAGGAGGTAAAGCGCCGCAAGAGCAAGGATCGTATTAGGTAGAGGATGAGAGCACTCTGCCCAGGCGAGGTAGAGGAAGGCAGAAGCCAAAAGTGCCGCGAAAAAGCCTCTTGTTAGCTGAAAGGTGGTAATATATCCGCTCATTTTAAATCTATTACCCACAAAGGATTCCTATGGAAGCAGGAGTAGCACAATTCCTACCACTTGTTATTTTGTTCGCGATTTTTTACTTTTTGATTATCAGACCACAGCAAAAACAGCAAAAAGCGCATCGCGAGATGCTGGAAAGTCTCAGCAAAGGTGACAAGATCATCACAACGGGCGGCTTGATCGCCGAAATCGTTAAAGCTGAAGAGGATTTTATCAAAATCAAGCTAAATGATTCCGTAATTGTGAAACTTGACAGAGGCTTTGTCAGCAAAAAGGTTGAAATCGGAAATGAAAACGCTTAATTACCGCATTGTTATTTTTATCTTTGCGCTTATCTTTGGAGTTGTTTTCTCTATTCCTTCCCTGATTCAGAGCGAAAGTGGCAAAAAGATAACATTGGGACTGGATCTCCAGGGCGGTCTGCATATGCTTCTGGGTGTCAAAACTCAGGAGGCTGTCAAATCCCGCATCAAATCAGTCGCTGCATCACTCAAATATATTCTCGATGATAAAGAGATTATTTTTGATGAACTCAAGATCGATGGCGACAGTGTCAAGTTTGAGCTTCTTGATAGTGATGATGTTGCCAAGATGACACAGCTTGTCAAGGAGGAGTTGAAAGGTATGACGCTAAGCAGCAATGGTTTGCTTTTTACCCTTGATATTACACCTGAAGAGATAGAGCGCACGAAGAAAAATGCGATTTCTCAAGCGGTCGACACGATCAGGAATCGTCTGGACCAGTTCGGTCTGGCAGAGCCTACGGTTGCCAAGCAGGGTGAAGACAAGATCCTTGTCGAAGTTCCGGGCGTCAAGACGCCGGAGCAGGAGCAGCGTATCCGTGAGCTGATAGCCCGGGCGGCACATCTCCAGATGATGGCAGTCGATGAAGATCGTGCAGCCAGAGTCAATACGATGAATCCCAACGAAGCACGCAAGTATGGTGACGTGATCCTGCCGGATGTCAAAACCGGCGAAAAGTATCTCCTGCGTCAAATCCCTATCCTCGATGGGTCGATGTTGACCGATGCGAAGGTGGGCTTCGACAAGAACAACCAACCGGTGATCAACTTTGTACTGAATGGACAGGGCGGACGCATCTTCGGTGACTTCTCCGGCAAAAGTGTCGGCAAACGTATGGCAGTCGTACTGGACAACAAAGTCTACTCGGCTCCGGTGATTCGCGAGAGGATCGGTGGCGGACGGGGTCAAATCTCTGGAAACTTTACCGTACCTGAGGCGCACGATGTCGCGATCGCACTGCGCAGCGGCGCGCTCCTGGCTCCGGTTTATGTCTTGGAAAAACGGAGTGTCGGCCCCAGTCTGGGTGCAGACAGTATCAAAGCAAGCTCGATGGCTCTGGCTCTGGGCTTTATCCTTGTCGTGATCTTCATGGTGCTCTATTATGGAGCAGCAGGCGTGGTTGCTGATGTAGCATTGGTGGGGAACCTCTTTTTGATACTGGCGATCATGTCCCTCTTTGGTGCGACACTGACACTGCCCGGCATGGCGGGGATCGTCCTGACGGTCGGTATGGCCGTCGATGCCAACGTCATCATCACGGAGCGTATCCGGGAACTGCTTCATAAAGGCAACTCAGTTGCCAAGTCAGTCGAGCGGGGTTATGATAATGCCTTTACGGCCATTTGGGATGCGAATATTACGACGCTTATTGCAGCTGTCGTACTCTATGCCTACGGTACCGGCCCGATCAAAGGATTTGCGCTAACGATGAGTATCGGTATTTTGGCTTCGATGCTCACAGCGATCCTCGGAACACACGGTATCTATCAGTGGCTGATGCCAAAAATTGACCCTAAAAAGCTCAATTTCTGGTTCGGAATCAAAGCGTAGGAGAAGAGATGGAACTATTTAAATACCAGGAACCTGTCCGGTTCATGAAACAGAGCAAGCGTTTTGGCCTGCTCTCACTTGTTGTTGTGATTCTCTCTCTGGGGCTCTTGTTTACCAAGGGGTTCAACTACGGGATTGATTTTGCAGGCGGTACGCTCATTCAAGTCAAATATGAAGGCAAGGCACCGCTCAATCAAGTCCGTGATCTTCTGGGCGAAACAGAGGAATATGGAGCAGCCAGCGTGACCTATTTTGGGAGTGATGACGAGATCGTGATCCGTACCAAAAGTACGACCGGCGTGGTCGGAGATGATGTGGGCGATGAGATACGTACCCTCCTGAAAGATACCGGAAGCTTTAAGGTACGGAGGGTTGATATGGTCGGCCCGAAAATCGGAAATGAACTGAAGGAAAAAGGCTTGATGGCAATGCTCCTGGCGATCGTTGGCATCCTGATCTATATCTCCTTCCGGTTCGAGTGGCGTTTTGCTCTCGCATCGGTGATGGCATTGATTCACGATGTGACGATTGCAATGGGTGCGATCGTCCTCTTCAATGTTGAAGTCAACCTCGATATTCTTGCGGCCCTTTTGACTATTTTGGGATATTCGCTCAACGATACGATCATTGTCTTTGACCGTATCCGTGAAGGTATTCGCACGATCAAAAATCCAGACCTGGGGCAGATCATCAATGAATCCGTCACACGGACACTGTCCCGTACGACGCTGACGTCATTGACAACCTTCCTTGTCGTCCTGACACTCTACCTCTTTGGCGGAGAGATCATCAAAGGGTTCAGTTTTACACTGCTTGTCGGTATTATCGTCGGTACCTACTCCTCTATTTTTGTCGCCTCTCCGATCCTTTTGTGGCTGGGCTTTGATGTAACAGGTTTCAGAAAAAGAGAGGCTGATAAGCTCAAAAGAGAAAAAGAGAAAGAGAAAATGCGTGCGATGTATGAACAGGGAACGATATAGAAAGCAGTCTGTCCCGGCAGACTGAATTTGTGTCAGGATGATGAGATTACCAAAGGAGTTATGATATGAAGTGGGGAAAAGTCTTTTATATCTTTTTTACCCTGATGAGTTTGACAACCAGTGCCGCTTTTCTCTATGAGAACTCACTGCTTGCGCTCTTTATAGCAGGAAGTGTCAACGTCGTCTCTACGATCCTCAAAGTAGGGGTGCGCAATATCCTTTCGGCAGAACTGCTCGCCGGTTCGCTGGTGGCTGATCTGCATCTGATACCGGCCTTTTTTGCATTGAAGTTTTTTGAAGCCGACACCATTGCCGTTGGTTTGGTGATCGGAGCGGTGATCGCCAATGTCTATACACTGATTATTTCTATGATCGAAAGTTCACAGGAGAAAGAGGATTTCTAATCCTTTTTCAGCATTTCGAAGGTGTCGAAAATGAGAGCAAGCAGATTACGTATCCCTGAACTTTCCGGTAGCAACACAGTCCAGAAACGTGATGAAATCAAAGCCTATTTCAACTTCGTTTATGCGCGTTACGAATCACTTTTTGCACTGCTTGCCGATACGCAGGCATACTATACAAAAGCAGACAGGCTACGGCATCCTCTGATCTTTTACTACGGCCATACCGCTGCTTTTTTTATCAACAAACTCAAACTGGCGAAAATGATCGATGAACGGATCGATGCAAGACTGGAGTCTCTTTTTGCTGTCGGCGTCGATGAAATGAGTTGGGATGACTTGGATGAAAAGCGCTATGCCTGGCCGAGTCTCGAAGAGACAAAGGCGTACCGCCAGAAGGTCAAAGCGGTCGTCAATGCGCTGATCGACAGACTTCCGCTCTCTCTTCCGATCACCGAAGAGTCCCCCTGGTGGGTGATCCTGATGGGGATCGAGCACGAAAACATCCATATCGAAACCTCTTCCGTGCTGATCCGTCAGCTGCCGATCGAGATGCTGCGCAGTTCTGAAGCGTGGCCACTCTGCAAAGAGTGGGGAGAGGCACCCCGGAATGAACTGCTGGATCTACCGGGCGGATCAGTCTCTCTGGGCAAATCAAAACGTTCCAAACTCTATGGCTGGGACAATGAGTATGGCAATCACCAGAGCGATATCCCTCCTTTTAAGGCATCCAAATATCTCGTTTCGCACGCAGAGTTTTTACCCTTTGTCGAAGAGGGCGGCTACCGTGAGGATCGATTCTGGGATGAAGAGGGCAGGGCGTGGAAAACGTTTGCGCAAGCTTCAGCCCCGACATTCTGGATAGAGAGAGACGGGTCATATCTTTTGCGGACACTGACGCAAGAGATACCGCTGCCGATGAATTGGCCGGTTGAAGTAAATTATCTCGAAGCGAGTGCTTTTTGTCGTTGGCTCGCTGAAAAAAGCGGTAACATAGTCACGCTCCCGACCGAAGATGAGTTTATGCACATGCTTGCACACTCCGGCATACCTGATATCACCGAATGGGGCGAAAAAGCACCGGCCAATATCAATCTGGAGTATTTCGCCTCCTCAGTACCTGTCGATTGGTTCAGGCACGGAGATTTTTACGATGTGATCGGCAATGTCTGGCAGTGGAGCCGTACCCCGATCTACCCCTATGAAGGATTCAAAGTCCATCCCATTTACGATGATTTTACCGTGCCGACCTATGATGGCAAGCACAACCTGATCAAGGGCGGTTCCTGGGCCAGCTGCGGCAATCTTGCTACAGCACAGAGCCGTTATGCTTTTCGGCGGCACTTCTTCCAGCATGCAGGGTTTCGCTATGTTGAGAGTCACTATGAGGAGCATGTCGAGAGCAACAGCTACGAGAGTGACAGTATCGTTTCGCAGTATTGTCATTTTGGATGGGGTGAAAGCTATTTTGATATCCCCAACTATCCTGCCAAGTGTGCGCAGTTGGCACTGGCCTATAGGGCACAAAAACCGAAGCGGCGTGCGCTCGATCTGGGTTGTGCGATCGGCCGGAGCAGTTTTGAGTTGGCACGGGAATTTGAGCATGTGGTGGGTATCGATTTTTCTGCACGCTTTATCCAGCAGGCACAAAAGCTCAAAGATGGTACCCCGCTGCGCTATACACTCCCTGTAGAGGGTGAGTTGGAGGCATTCTATGAGGTTGATCTGGCTGATTTTGATTTGTTGCCGTATCGGGAGAAGGTGGAATTTTGGCAGGGGGATGCCTGTAATCTCAAGTCTCATTACAAAGGCTTCGATCTGATCTTTGCCGGCAATCTGCTCGATAGGCTCTATGATCCCAAGAAGTTCCTCGAATCACTACACGACCGGCTCAATCCAGGCGGCATGTTGATCCTCGCATCGCCTTATACATGGCAAGAGGAGTCGACACCCAGGAGTCACTGGATCGGAGGCTTCAAGAAGGATGGCGAAAACTTCAGCACACTTGATGGGATCAGGGAGATACTTGAGCCTGGCTTCAGCCTCATTGAGACACGCGACGTTCCTTTTGTGATCCGCGAGACAGGCAGAAAATTCCAGCATACAATCGCACAAATGAGTGTCTGGGAGCGAGGGCTGTGACTTTTCCTGCTATCGACCGAAGGGGTACCTACGCAGTCAAATGGGAAGAGCGCAGTGTCAAATTTGGCAGTGAAGATCTGCTTCCTCTCTGGGTAGCGGATATGGATCTGGCATCGCCACTGTGCGTACAGGAGGCACTCATCGCGCGCGCAAAGCACCCCATCTATGGTTATACTGTTTACCCGGATGCTTACTATGAGGCGATCATCTCCTGGATGGAGCGACGCTTTGGCTGGCAGGTTGAGAGAGAGTGGATCATTCCGGCGCATGGTGTGGTACCTTCGATCCATTTTTCGATCGAAGCATTGACACAGCCGGGAGATGGCGTGTTGATACAGACACCGATCTATCCGCCTTTTATTGCGTCGGTACACAAGCATCGGCGAAAATTTCTCGAAAACAGACTGCTTTACCATGAGGGAAGGGTTACCATTGATTTTGAAGATTTTGAAGCCAAGGCGAAAGAGGCGAAACTCTTTCTGCTCTGCTCTCCGCATAATCCTGTCGGAAGGGCATGGGACAGGGAGGAGCTGCAGGAGATGATCAGGATTTGCAGGCAGCATCATGTGCTGATCGTATCGGATGAGATTCATTCGGATCTGGTGTACGACAAGAGGCATCAAGTCATGGCTTCTCTGGCACCGGAGCGTACCATCGTACTCAATGCTCCTTCCAAAACCTTCAATATCGCAGGACTCAATACCTCTTTTGCCATCATTCCCGACAGGCGCATTCGCAAAGCATATTATCAAGAGCAGCGGAGTACCGGACTAAGCAGCGGAAATCCTTTCGGTATCGAAGCGTTGATTGCCGCATACCGCTTCGCAGGGCCATGGTTGGATGAGATAAAAGTACATCTAAACAATAATATTCAGTATGTTAACGAATGTATAGTGCAACATAAACTCGCTATCATTCCCGCCAAAACGGAAGCGACGTTCCTCGTTTGGCTTGATTGCCGGGGATTGGGGTATGATGATAAAGCGTTGCAGGATTTTTTCATCAAGGAAGCAAAATTGGGACTTAACAGCGGCAGTGATTTCGGCGAAGCAGGGAGCGGATTTATGCGTTTGAATATCGGTACTTCCCGGGAAGTGATCGAAGCCGCAATGACTCGACTGCTTGATGCCTGCAGACGAAGGGGTCTGCTGTGATCATACTGTCCAGAAGAGGGGGTTTGATCATCCTGGCGGTCGTACTGCTCTCGGTATTCTCCTTCGCCAGAGTGCTCCCCATGCCGATCGCATCACTGATCAACCAACATCATTTCAATAGAGGTGATGTGGCCGTCTATATCAAAGAGACAGGAAAAAACAGAGTCATTGCGTCGCTGAATATCGACAAAGAGATGGTGCCCGCATCCGTGATCAAAGTCTACAGCACCTATGCAGCCTTGCTGGAGTTGGGCTATGGCTATCGGTGGCCTACAAAGTTCTATTATACGGGGAAGCTTCAAAACGGTGTTCTCTATGGCAACCTGGTCATCAAAGGTTTCGGTGATCCGACACTCAGAACAGCAGATATTCCCCGTATTGTAGCAGCATTGAAGGCGAGAGGGGTGCGGAAGATCAAAGGCAATATCGTCATTGATCGGAGCTATTTTACTGTCCCCAAACGTGATAGTTCACACTTTGACAAAAATATCTACAGTGCCTACAACGCGATGCCCGATGCCTTGATGTTCAACCAGCACCTCAGTAAATTTTCAATTGTGCCCAGAAATGGAAAGCATCAGGTCCAGAAGAGTATCCCCGGCAACAGTTATCGTGTCGCAAACACCATACGATCTGTTTCCGGAAGTTGCAGCGGCAGTCGATCCTGGCCCAGTATTCATGTTGACCATGGTTCCAATACCCCGGTCTTGAGAGTGTCGGGTACGCTCTCCAGGCATTGTCGCAAACGAAGTTTTACATACATCATCACCAAACCCTACAAAGAGTTCTATGAAGCCCTTAGAGGAGAGATCAAGCGCTCAGGCATTGCCTATAGCGGGCGCATGAAAGTCAGCAGAGTACCTGCCGGCGCCAAGCTTCTCTACACCCATTACTCCGCACCGCTCGAAAAGATCATCTCGATCACGGCCAAGAAGAGCAATAACCTCTTTGCCCGGCACCTGCTCCTGACACTCGGGGCCAAGATCTATGGTGCCCCTGCCAACCTGGACAAAGGACGCAGGGCTGTGAGGCAGATACTCAACCGCTATCGGCTGCTGGATACACCCCGTTGTCACATCGACAACGGCTGCGGTCTCTCGAGGGTTTCGAAGATCACCGCACGCAGTATGGCAAGGGTGCTCGATCATGCCTACAAGAGTTATGGCAAGCGATGGATGCAGACACTCTCGATCGCAGGGGTTGATGGCACGATCAAAAAGAGATTTCGTTATACTGCTGTCAAAAACCGTGCCTGGATGAAAACCGGCA
Organism: Sulfurovum sp.; assembly: GCA_024763175.1. Lineage (GTDB taxonomy): Bacteria > Campylobacterota > Campylobacteria > Campylobacterales > Sulfurovaceae > SZUA-451. The sequence continues at coordinate 2,732 of JANTGA010000021.1, read as the reverse complement.
CCCTTAATAATGCAAAAAATATTGCAGGCTATGTCAAAAGCAAATCGGGCAAACTCTACACCGTGGTGATCCTGACAAATGGCAGGCGTGCACGCTGGCAGGGAGCAAGTCTGGAAAATGGCATCATCAAGTGGCTGATAGGCTATCGGGGGTCCGGTGTGGGTGGAGGTGTTGACCCGATGCGTGCAGCACTCGAGCAAAAAGACAAGAAAATCTGGGAATATAGTGAGCCGATCTCTACTGCCAGGAAATACTATGTCCAAGTGGGTTCTTTTGACGCCATTCCCAAAGGAAACTTGCTGACCGAACTTCTGAATATGGGCCTCACGTATCGGATTATTCGCTCTGATAATCATTTCAAAGTCGTCGTCGGCCCCTACAGCGAACACTTTCAGGCAGATAATGCACTCTGGAAGCTCAAAGATGAGTTCCCCGGTGCATATGTGACACAATTCTAGCGCAGGATTTCATGTCAATTTGACATTTATTTTCTCTCGTTGATCTCTTTTGCTCTATACTCTCTTATTCCGCAACAAGTCTATTGAAAAGAGGAGAGATTTTGAAGCGTATTTGTGAGTTGCATCAGCAGGACAAACCCAGAGAGAAGCTTGCCCGCAAGGGTACACAGGCACTTAAAAATGATGAACTGCTATCTGTGCTGCTGGGCTCCGGTGTACAGGGGAAAGATGTCCGTAAGCTCTCCCGGGAGATCGTAGCACTGCTGGAGCAGGATTTTGATGGACTCACTCTGGAGAAGCTCTGTGACATCCACGGTCTTGGCTTGGCCAAAGCATCACAGATCCTGGCTGCGATCGAACTCTCCAGACGCTACCTTATCCAAAATAATCGACGTATCACCGCAGCAAAAGAGGTTTACGAAGCGCTCTATGACTATGGCAGTAAAAAGCAGGAGTATTTTCTGATGATCACTCTGGATGGCGCCTCTCATATCATCGAAACGCGTACGCTTTTTATCGGGACTCTCAATCAAAGTATGGTGCATCCCAGAGAAGTATTTGCCGATGCGATCAGCGATCGTGCCGCCGGCATCATCATCGCACACAATCACCCCTCCGGTACGCTCCAAGCCAGCCGTGCCGATATTCAGATCACACAGCGTCTCAAGGAGGTAGCCAAGCTCGTAGGGATCGAACTGCTAGACCATGTGATACTCACTACAGGCGGATACTTCAGCTTTTCAGAAGAGGGACTGCTGTAATCGTCACGATGATGGTTTCTTTTTCTTCATCCACTCTTTGAAGGGTGGATGACGACCAAGATATGAGAAAATTGAAGAAAGTTTTTACCTGAATCAAACACACTTTGAATTTAACCTATAAATGATATGATTCAAAAAGTTCAATTCATACAAAAGGAGAGGAAATGTTGAAAGATTTAATATCTATCGGTTTGGGTGGAGCGCTTTTGGCCAAAGAGAAGGTCGAAAAAGAGCTCAATGAGCTGGTGGAAAAAGGAAAACTGAACAAAGAAGAGGCGCAGAAGTTTATCGACAAAGCCAAAGTCAAGGGAGAAGAGGAGGAGAAAGAACTCAAAACCCGTCTCAAAGAGGCGATCAAAGAGGTGCTTGAAGAGATGGATCTGGCAACCAAAAAGGATATCGAGGCACTGCATCAAGAGAAGAAAAAGTAGTCACTTGAAGCTTTCGAACTATTCACCGCGGCGGGTAGGGCAAGTCTTTGTTTTTTTGATGACGGTTTATCTGCTGATCAAGAAGCGGGATCGCTTTCTCTTTCTTCGTCCGCTTTCACCCGGCGAAATGAGAGCCGGCATCAATGAACTCGGTGCGAGCTTTATCAAGTTGGCGCAGGTTTTGGCGACGCGGGCTGATTTCTTTGATGAGCGCTATCTCAAAGAGCTTCGTGCGCTGCACGATGAGATCCCACCGATGCCAAAAGAGGATTTCCAAAAAGTCTATCAGGCGGCATTTGGGGGAATGGAGCCGTTTGAGCATTTTGAAGATGAGCCGATCGCCAGCGCTTCGATCGGAGAGGTGCACGAAGCTTGGCTCAAGAGCGGTGAACATGTCGCTGTCAAATTCAGGCGCTGGCAGATAGCCGATCAGGTACGCGCGGATATTCGGATACTGACTTTTTTCAACCGGCTTTTCCGGCCGCTTTTTTCCCACTACACAAAGAACTCTATCGATTCTCTGATCGCTGAATTTTCCGATATGATCCTCAAAGAGGTCAGTTTTCGCAATGAACTGGCCAATCTCAAGAGCTTTTCGCTGGTTTATCAAAAAAGCGGTGTTGTTTTCCCTCATCCTTATGAATCCTACTGCAGTGAAGATGCGATTGTGATGAGTTTTGAGGAGGGGATACGTTTTGATGACAAAGAGGGGCTGAGAGAAAACCATATCGATTTTCATCACGCGATCGATCAGTTGATCTCTTTTTATACCGAGCAGATGCTGATCAACGGCTACTTTCACGCCGATCCGCATCCCGGAAATCTCCTCATCAGAGAAGATGGCAGACTGGTACTGCTGGATTTTGGTATGGTCAAGCGTATCAGCAACCCGGCACGGATCGCGATCATCGAAATGGTCAAATCTTCCCACGAGCAGGATTTCGAGCTCTACATCTCCAGCTGTAAGCGCCTGGGTGTAATCGCGTATGAAGCACCGCAGGATCAGATGACTGAGCTGGCACAGCGGATGTTCGAAATCTTCAATGACGACTCACTCGATGCGACCAGTATGCAGGAGCTCG
>JANTGA010000020.1 GCA_024763175.1 Sulfurovum sp. | reverse complement strand
CCGCGGTTGCTGGCAGCATCCATCTCGATGATATCCATATGCCTGTTCTCGTTTGCCATAATGCAGTGGGTGCATTGATTGCATGGGTGGGAACTTTGGCCCTTTTCGCAGAGCAGTGCCTTGGCAAAGATTCTCGCTGTTGATGTCTTTCCGCTTCCCCGCAGTCCCGAAAAGAGATAGGCATGAGAAAGCCTGTTGTGATCAAGTGCCTGACTTAATGTCTGAGAAACAGCATCCTGTCCGATCAGATCATCAAAGGTAGAGGGACGATACTTTCTTGCTAAGGCTAATGACACACAGACCCCTTTCTATTCTCTATTCAGGCTAACTATTGTAGTAAAAATTTACTTTCAATTGGTATAATTTGGCATATTGAAATTTTTCAAGATGGAGTATATGATGCGCAAAGATCGACGTGAGAGCAGCAATGTTGAAGATAGAAGAGCGAGTAGCAGCGGTGGCGGTGGCAGCAGAAAAATCTCCATGGGGACCATGCTGATGCTGGCACCGGTTTTTAAATATTTGCTGAAAAGCAAATTGGGGTGGGCGATCATCGCAGTGGGCGTGATCGCCTATTTGAACGGGTACAATCCTCTGGCACTTCTGGGTGTCAACGGTACAACACAAAGCCGACCTGTCAATCAGGCCAAAGATGATAAAGAAGCGAAATTTATGAAAACTGTTCTGGCTGATACAGAAGATGTCTGGCGTGAGATTTTGCCTCAGTATGGGTTGCGCTATACGGATCCAACGATGGTCCTCTATAGAGGGCATACGCGAAGTGGCTGTGGACAGGCCAGTGCGCAGATGGGACCTTTCTATTGTCCTGCTGACAAAAAAGTCTATCTGGACCTGGGTTTTTTTGATGAATTGGCAAAACGACACAATGCTCCGGGTGATTTTGCCCAAGCCTATGTGCTTGCCCATGAGATTGGCCATCATGTGCAAAATATCATGGGTACCTTGGGGAAGGTACAGCGATACAAGCAACAGGTGCGCAGTGAGAAAAAATCAAATGCCCTACAGGTACGGGTAGAGCTTCAGGCGGATTGCTACTCCGGTGTATGGGCACACCATGCCCAGAAGCGCTTCAATATTCTCGAGCCGGGAGATATCGAAGAGGCACTCAATGCTGCCAGCTCGATCGGGGACGATACACTGCAAAAGCAGGCACAGGGTTATGTTCGGCCCGATGCTTTTACGCACGGGAGTTCGGCGCAGCGTACAGCCTGGTTCAAGCGCGGGTTTCAAAGCGGTGACTTAAGGCAGTGTGATACGTTCAAATAGAGGGTATTCGGGTCAATAGCTCAGATCATCGTCGAGATTGTGATTGGCTTCTGTTTTTGGAGCCTGATCTTTTTTTGCTTCATCACTTGCTACGATCTTGGTATCGTTTTTATCTCTCCAGAAAAGTAAACTGTCAAAGAAGCTTTCATTTTCATCTGTTTTCAAAGTTTGATCCTTGAGCGGTTCTTCTGTGGATGGGGGTTGGGCCTTGTCATCACCACTCCCTCTCCAGAAGGCCAATTTGCCGAAAAAGCTTTCGCTTTTATTTGCTTTTGCCGTATGATACGCTACCTCTTTTCCGGCTAGTCTGGTTTTTGCATTTTGATTGCCGTTTTTGGCGGCACGTCGATACCAGACAGTTGCTTTTTGGGGATTGCTTTTGACGCCCAGGCCTGCTTCATAGAGATGCCCCAGGCGATATTGTGCTTCACTTTGTTTGTGTTGTGCCGCTTTTTGATACCAGTAAAACGCTGTTGTCGGATTGACAGCCGTACCGAGACCCTCCTCGTACATAATACCTAGCTTTGTGTATGCATTGACGTTGTATCGTCTCGCAGAGATATAAAAATATTTCATAGCATCCGTATATTTTGCGACTTGATAGGCACCCTCTCCTTTCCGGTACGCAGTGTCAGCAAAAAGTGCTACGCTTAAAAAAAGTGCCGATAAAAAGAAAACTTTCTTCATCCTTGATCCTCAAGTTCTTGATTTCTTTGATGATTATAAGGCAATTGTGATTAAAGAATTATGAGTGCTCAAACCATTTCTAACGACTCCTTGGATATAATCTATTCCAATTATGATCGTAATGGAGTTGAGATGGGTTACAATCCGGCTGAGATTGAAAAAAAGTGGCAAACGACGTGGGAAGAAGAGGGGGCTTTTGAGCCCGACAATGACCAGGAGAAGAGAAAAAAGTATATTCTGAGCATGTTTCCCTATCCTAGCGGCCGTATCCATATGGGACACGTACGCAACTATGCGATCGGGGATGCGATCGCGCGTTACTACCGCAAACAGAACGATAATGTGCTGCATCCGATCGGATGGGATGCTTTTGGGATGCCGGCTGAGAATGCCGCGATCAAGCACAAGCTCCATCCCCGAAAATGGACCTATGAAAATATCGACTATATGCGCCGCGAGCTGGCATCTCTGGGCTTCTCTTTTTCCAGGACGAGAGAATTTGCCACCTGTGACCCGCTCTATACCAAATGGGAGCAGGCCTTTGTCATCAAGATGTTTGAAGAGGGGCTGCTCTACCGTGAATCAACGACGGTCAACTGGTGTGAACCTTGCCATACGGTTCTGGCTAACGAACAGGTCGAAGAGGGATGCTGCTGGCGATGCGGGACCGAAGTGCAGCAAAGAGAGATGCCTGGCTACTACATTGATATTGTCAAGTATGCCGAGGAGCTACTCAATGATTTGAAGCTGCTGGAGGGCAAATGGCCGCAGCGGGTTTTGACGATGCAGCGTAACTGGATCGGCAAATCACAGGGCTTGGAATTTACTTTTGAATTGAGTGAAGAGAGCAAGAAAAAATTGGGCGGAAAGTTTGCAAACTATCAAGTCTTTACCACGCGTCCCGATACAATCTATGGCGTCACCTACAGTGCCCTGGCAGCCGAACATCCGATCGTGAAGTATATGATCGATCATGCGTTGCTGGATGCCGAAACGGCGGAGGCGATCACCCATATTGCCAACAGTTCCGAACGGGATCGTGCGCAGGCCGACAAAGAGGGCTATGCGTTGGGTATCGACGTGATCCATCCGCTTACGGGCGAAAAGATCCCTGTCTGGACAGCCAACTTTGTCCTGGCGAGTTACGGTGGCGGTGCTGTGATGGCAGTGCCGGCTCACGATGAGCGGGACTTTGATTTTGCGAGTCGTTATGGACTGCCGATAAGGCGTGTCATTGAGGGGGGTGAGGCACTCCCCTATACGGGTACAGGAGCACTGATAGAGAGTGGCCGCTTCAGCTGTACTGACAGTGCTGACGCCAAAGAGGCGATCATCAACTATTTTGACGAGCGTGGTATCGGTAAAGGAACGATCAATTACAAGCTGCGCAATTGGGGTGTCAGCCGTCAGCGCTACTGGGGAGCACCGATCCCCTTTGTGCACTGCCAACAGTGTGGTCTGGTGCCCGAAAAGGCTGAAAACCTGCCGATTACACTGCCCGAAGATGTAGAGATCACCGGTGAAGGCAATCCGCTGGAGAGCCATCCGACATGGAAGCATTGCAGCTGTCCCCAGTGTGGCCAGGCAGCGATCCGCGAGACAGATACACTCGATACCTTCGTACAGTCGAGCTGGTACCAGTTGCGTTATGCGACCGATCCTCAAAAGTGGGAGTTGATGGGGATCGATCGGAAGGAGGCCAACTACTGGCTTCCGGTTGATCAGTATATCGGTGGGATCGAACACGCGATTTTGCATCTCCTCTATGCGCGATTTTTCACCAAAGTCCTCAGAGATATGGGACAGTGTGATATCGATGAGCCGTTTGAGCGATTGCTGACACAGGGAATGGTACTCAAAGAGGGTGCCAAGATGAGCAAGTCCAAAGGTAATACCGTTGATCCCGATGCCCTGATCGATCAGTATGGTGCAGATACGGCGCGTCTCTTTATCCTCTTTGCGGCACCGCCGCAGAAAGAGTTGGAGTGGAATGACTCTGCAGTGGAGGGGGCTTTCCGCTTTATCAAAAAACTCTATAGCCGAAAAGCGAAAGTGTCTCACAAAACATTACCCGATATCGATCATTCGGTACTCTCTTCCGCTTCGAAAGAGGCACGAGCCAAAGTCTATGATGCCCTGAAGAAGTCAACCGAGGTGTATGAAAACTCTTTTGCGTTCAATACGTTGATCGCAGCCAGTATGGAAGCGCTCAACGCGCTGGATAAGCAGGAGGATGAAACAGTCTGGAGTGAGGGGATCTATATCCTTCTCAATCTCCTGGAGCCGATCATCCCCCACGTAGCGACAGAGTTAAGTGAACACTTGTTTGCCAGAGAAAATCTCTCTGCCGCCATTCCTGTGAGAGAAGAGGTGTTTATCCAGGACAGTGTGACGCTGGCCGTGACAATCAATGGAAAAAAGCGAACCCAGATCGCTGTCTCGCCGGATGCTTTCAAAGAGGAGATCCTGACAGCAGCGAGAGAAGCCGGAAGCAGATGGCTGGAGGGAATGGTCACGATCAAAGAGATCGTCGTTCCTGGAAAACTGGTCAATCTGGTCGTAAAGCCAGCGTAAACGCAGATAGAGCGAATGAAAAATTAATGATTGGAGAAAAATGATGCAAAAGAATCTTATGAGAAGACAATTGCCCCTGCTGGCAATCGTCTTACTCTTTATTTTGGGAGGTTGCGGTTATAAGCCGTCAACGCACTATATTAAAAATGTTTTTGACGATAGTATCTATGTCGATGTTCTCGTTTCTCACTCGGAGCCGGAAAACGCTGTCTATGTCAAAGATGCACTGCATGAAATGGTCATTAACCGTTTTGGAGGAAGAGTTGTCCCTCGAGCCCGGGCACAGACACTTATTACCGCTTCTTATGATGGTACGAGATTTTCGCCGGTCAGCTATGATGCTGACGGATACATCACGCGCTATCGTGCGTATGTTCGTATGAAATTTGATATCAAGACAAGCAAGGGTGATTTTCAACGTTCGATCACGAGTACCGTGGAAGAGAATATTGATGCCAGTTCAACACTTTCGTCCAGTCTCAGGATCGAAGCGATTCGTGTCGGTATGGCCAAAGCGCTTGATCAGTTCCTGGCGTACGCTGCTTCACAGGGAGCCCTGCACGAGAAGGACAAGAAGAAGGATCAGCTGAAGTAAGCAGGTGGCTATTCCCTCTTTTTTTTATTTTCTTGAGGCAAAACCTCTCTATTATCAGGAGATCGATCACCTTCGGGTGCATCGGGCTTATTCGGTGCTCAAAGGGCATATCGCCCATCCAAAAACGATCCACATTGTCGGGACAAACGGAAAAGGATCGACCGGGCGGATGATCGCGCACCTTGCTTTTGAACGATTCGCTGAAAAGAGCGAAGCGGTCTCTTTTTCGGTTGGACACTACAGTTCTCCCCATATACTGAAGTTTAACGAGCGGATCTGGCTGAACGGCGGGGATGCTGAAGATGCAGTATTGGAGAAAGCGCATCGCAGACTCTATGCAATTTTGGGCAGAGAGGTGAGCGAGGCACTGAGCTACTTTGAGTATAGTACCCTGTTGGCATTGGTTGTTTTCGAACAGTGTGATCTCATTGTGCTTGAGGCAGGTTTGGGCGGCGAGTATGATGCGACAAATGTCTGTGACAAGGCATTGAGCGTCATTACGCCGATCGGGATCGATCATCAGGCATTTTTGGGTGATTCGATCAGAGAGATCGCCGAGACAAAGATCAAGAGTATTCAAAGACGCGCACTGCTGGCGCCGCAGGTGTATCCAGAGGTGATAGAGGTGGCAAAGAGAATCGCCAAAGAAAAAATGGCCAAACTGGTAACCGCAGGGGTTTTGAAAAATGAATCTTCTTGTTCCGCCTCTTCTGAAGCGGAACAGATAGAGATAAAGCAGCTCAAGCAGATCGCCAAAGAGAAGGGGTGGCCCGGCTACCTGGTCGAGAATGCGGCCGTCGCTCTGAAAGCCCTTTCGCTTCTGGATATTCCCCATCGGATCAGTGGGCTCAGAGGGCTTGAACTCTTCGGCCGTTTCTATCCGATAACTCCCCGTATCCGTATCGATGTCGGCCACAATCCTCTGGCAGCCAGGGCGATCGTCGGGGCACTGGAGAAAGAAACTGTGCTGATCTACAACAGTCTTGACGACAAGGATTACGAAGCAGTCCTGGAGATTTTGAAGCCCAAAATAAAGCGGGTGGAGATCATCGGGATCGAATCTCAGAGAGCGGCTACAATCGAAGGGATCAAAGAGGCATTAAGGAGTGTTGATATGCCCTATGGAGAGTTTGACGGAAGTGTGGATGACAAGGAGCACTATCTGGTTTTTGGATCTTTCTATACGGTAGAGGCATTTCTCAAAGTTAGACTTGTTGCAGAATAAGAGCATAACCATCACTTCACAAGTCTATTCAATCCAGCAGAAAAAGAGGAATGATGTACCAAAGTAATATCTATGAGTATCTTGAAGCGCAAAAAGGGAGATTTTCTAAGCCTCTACTGATCCTTTGTGCAGATGACAGGGAGGCCCAGCAGACGGCGGATGTGGTGTCGATAGCAGGATTCAACCCCTCTCTGCTGCCGGAGATCCGCGCCGGAGTAGGGGAGGATCTGCGTGCATATCAGACGGAGATTTATCGGCTCTTTGCAATACTTTGTGCTTATTTTCAGGATCCGGGGGGGCGTATCCTGGTGGCGCCGCTACGGACGATGCTGCTGCCGCTCCCTGATCGAAAACACTTTGGCAGCAAAGTGATCGAGTTTGGAGAGACGATCGCTCTACAGGATTTCAAGGAGGAGCTCTATCGCTGGGGATACCATTTCGTGGATATTGCTTCGCAGCAGGGGGAAGTCTCCTTTCGCGGAGATATCATCGATGTCTATCCGACCAGTGCGGAGCAGCCCTATCGCATCAGCCTCTTCGATGAAGAGGTGGAGAGCATCCGTCGCTATGATGCAAAGAGCCAGAAAAGTATCCAGGAGGAGCTGGAACGCCTCGAAATCACTCCGGCTTACCTGGCAGTGAGCGCCACCGATTTCGATGCTTGGAAACTCAGAACGGAGCGGAGTCACTACGATGCCTTTGTCAAAGATATCGATTCGCTGGGGCTCTGGCATCTGGAGGATCTCTCTGAGGCGTATTTCCCGCTTTTTGAGTCGCTGCAGGCTTCGGATCTGAGTGAAGAGATCGAAGAGATCTATGCGCTGCAGCGTCCCTATATCAGCCGCGAAGCCATACCGCAGGCAGTGATCCCGCCTGCCAAGCGCTATCGTGACCTCGAAGTTGTCAAGCCCAACGCTCTGCTGGAGGCACATAAAGAGAAGGCGATCACGATCATCGCCAGAAATGAGAGTATCGTTCGGGGCAGTGAGCTGAGCAGTTTTGAGGGACTGGAGTTTGTTTACCAGGAGGGAGTGGTCAATATCCTTGGCCCTGACCGACTTATCCTCTCTCTCAACAAACCGATCAAGAAGAAGCGGGCGAAAAAGGCATCGATCATCCTCGATGAGCTCAAGCCCGGAGACTATGTGGTGCACGAAAACCATGGCGTCGGCCTCTTCCGTGCGATCGAGAAGCGTGAGATACTGGGTGCGATCCGCGAGTTTGTCGTCATCAACTATCAGAACGACGACAGCCTTCTCGTGCCGGTTGAAAATCTCGACGTGATCGACCGTTATGTGGCGGAGGGCGGTGCGCTGCCGGCGCTGGACCGCCTGGGCAAAGCGAGCTTCAAGCGCCTCAAGGGAAAAGTAAGAGAGAAGCTCTTCGCCATCGCTTCTCAGATCATCAATCTCTCGGCACAGCGCCATCTGCAAAAGGGTATCACCCTCAAGACTGACTTGGAAGAGCATGCACTCTTTATGGCGGATGCAGGGTTTGTTCATACCGAAGATCAGGAACGGGCGATCAGTGATATGCTGGAAGATATGGGGAGCGGCAGGATGATGGACCGACTGCTTAGTGCCGATGTAGGGTTCGGCAAGACGGAGGTAGCGATGAATGGTATCTTCGTCACAGTCAAAAATGGCTACCAGGCAATGATGGTTGCCCCCACGACACTCCTCGCAGCGCAACACTACAAAAGCCTCAAAGAACGGCTGGAAAAATACGATATCAACGTCGCAAAACTCGACCGCTTTACCTCGGCGAAAGTCAAAAGAGAGATCCTTTCGGGACTCGAATCGGGAACGATCGATATGGTGGTCGGCACCCATGCGCTGCTGAAAGTCAAATTTGCCAAACTGGGTTTCGTCATTATTGATGAAGAGCACAAGTTTGGCGTCAAGCAAAAAGAGGCGCTCAAAGAGATCGCCGTCAATGTTCATCTGCTCAGCATGAGTGCTACACCGATCCCTCGAAGTCTCAATCTCGCCCTTTCACAGATCAAAACCTTCTCGGAGATCCTCACACCGCCGCTGGAGCGGCAGGGGGTGCGGACTTTTGTCAAAAATTATGACGAGAAGGTGATCAAAGAGGCGATCATGCGGGAGATGCGCCGGGGTGGACAGACCTTCTACGTCTACAACTCGATCGCAGGGATCGATGAGAAGCGCAAAGCCCTGCTGGAGATCCTGCCCAAGTTGCGTATCGCCGTACTGCACTCCCAGATATCCGCTGCTCAGACGGAAAAGGAGATGATGCTTTTCGAAGCGGGTGAGTATGATGTACTGCTCTCCACGTCGATCGTCGAGTCGGGTATCCATATGCCTCGCGCCAATACGATGATTGTCGACGGTGCGGACCACTTTGGGATCGCCGACCTGCACCAGCTTCGGGGTCGTGTCGGACGGGGTGGCAGAGAGGGCTACGGCTATTTTATTGTCGAGGACAAAGACCGGCTCACCGACAATGCTAAGCGCCGTCTGCTGGCACTCGAGTCCCACTCCGAGCTGGGAAGCGGTGCCGTGCTGGCTTTTCACGATCTGGAGATTCGCGGCGGCGGCAATATCATCGGAGAAGCCCAGAGTGGTCATATCAAGCAGATCGGCTACTCTCTCTATCTGCGGATGCTCGAAGATGCGATCCGTGAGCTCAGTGGCCAGAAGATCGAGGAGGAACAGCATGTCGATATGAAACTCTCTGTCGACGCTTACCTCAGCGAAGAGCTGATCGAAGAGGACCGCCTCCGCCTCGAACTCTACCGCCGCCTCTCTCTGTGCGAAACGGTGGGCGAAGTGTACGAGATCGAAAGCGAGATCAGCGACCGCTTCGGCAAGCCCGACAGAATCACCCGGCAATTTATCGATGTGATCGTGATGAAAGTGCTGGCCAGAGAGCAGGCCATCTCCAAAGTGTCAAGCTACGAACAGAATGTCTTTATCGAGTTTGCCGAGGAGGGGAAAGAGCGCGTAGTGCTGAAGTCGCCGAGCAAGGATGATGATGATTTGATCGCGACGGCGATGGGATATCTCAAGAAGCGATAGGTGCGCCATTGCGACCGATCCGGGTTCCCTATCCTTTGATAAAGAGCAGGTAGTTGACAGCGATCGAGAGGTCGGACGCTGCGATCTGATCACTGGCTTTGAGATACTCCAGCATCTTCTCATAGTGTCGGAAATTGAATGCCTTGGTTTTCAAATAGCTTTCGAGGACGGCCTTGCCCCCTTCATCCTCTCTTTTGAATCTCAAAATTTCTCGTGATAGATCGACGATCAGGTACTCGATAAGCTCTTGGAGCTGGACACGCAGAAGGGCATCATTGGGTGTATTGAGTATGATGCTTTCCGCTTTTTCTATCAGTAGAGGGATATCGAATTTTTGGATGATGTGGTAAAAGACAGAGGCAGACTCAGAAAAAGAGAAACCTGTTGTTTTGGTGATCTTCAAGATGGCTGTGGAAAATTTCAAAAGTGTCAGGTGGGCAAAATAGGTATTGGTTTTTTCATCTCCCGGAATCAGCCCTTTGGAGGAGACTTGCATCGTGTCAATCACTTGATGAACCGTATTTTTGTACTCCAGGATCGGCACAAAAGCAATCTCTGCGTTTTGTAAACTTTTCAGCATCCAGTTGACATTGTAATCGATCGCCTCTTCCAGTTTCAGCAGTAGTCGGTAGTGCAGTACGGGGCTGATTCGGTACTCCTTCTCGTAGAGATTTTGGCGGGCATCGTCTGCATTGAAGAGCTGGTCGCTGATCAGATAGGATTTGATTTTGTAGAGAAACTTCTCATTGCCGAGTTCTGTGTAGTCCTGGATGAAGCATGCGCCAGTCTGGTTGATGATCTTATTGGCGATCACCATCGAGATAATCTCCTGCTTCAGGGGATGGGTGAGGATCTCCTTTTCGTAGACAGCGGTGAACTGTTTGGGAAAATAGGCAAAAAGGTATTTTTCAAAAAAACTCTCTTCTGTATAAAGCTGACTTTGGGAGAGCAGCTTCTTGAGGAAAATTTTGGTGTAGAGCATCAAAACTGAAAGTATCGGCCGTATCATCATGCCCTGTTTGTCCACAATCGTATCAAAATCAGAGTTCTTGGGAATCGCAAAATATCTTCTTTCGAAAACATCAAGATTTTGCTCAAGAATTTCAGTGACCTGGATAAAAGATTCTCTACTCTTTTTCGACCTGATTTGATCAAGAGAGATCGCTAGTGCTTGCAAATAATTGCTGTGAAGTACGCTTTTGACGACATGGTCACTCAGGCTATTGAGCTGAATACCTTTCTCCTTCTGGCTGATGCTCTTCTTGTCAACCAGTGCGTTGAGAAGGATCTTGAGATTGACCTCATGATCGCTGGTGTTGACCCCTGCTGCATTGTCGATACTGTCGAGATTGATCTTTCCGCCTTGTGCAGCGTACTCGATCCGTGCTTCCTGGGTCAGCCCCAGGTTGCCTCCCTCGCAGACGCAGTATGCTTGAAGTTCATTGGCATCCACGCGGATATACTCATTTTCCTTGTCTCCTACAGCAATATTGCTTTGGGTGGATGCTTTGACATAGGTACCGACACCGCCATTGTAGATCATGTCGACTGGAAGCTTGAGCAGCATATGAGCCAGCATCTCTCCGCTGAGATGTTTTCGTTTTGTGCGCAGCAGCCTGCTGATTTCATCGCTAATGGCTATCTCTCTTTCGTTTCGTCTGAAAACACCGCCACCCTTGGAGATCTTGCTTTTATCATAATTAGACCACCCGCTCTTATCGGCCGCAAAAAGTCTTTTGCGCTCAGCGAAGGAGATTGTGGGATCAGGGTTTGGGTCGACGAAGACTTCATTATGGCTGATCGCTCCCTGCAGCATGAATTGGTCACTCTGCAGCAATCCATTGCCAAAGACATCACCGCTCATAGAGCCGATACCGATCACTGTGATCGGTTTTTGGTAGAAATCAAGCCCTTTTTCGATAAAAAATCGTTGAACCGACTGCAGTGCTCCTCTGGCAGTGATACCCAGTTTTTTGTGATGAAAGCCATGGCTTCCGCCACTGGCAAAGGCATCACCAATCCAAAAACCGCGTTTTATGGCGATCTCATTGGCGATGTCGCTCATACTTGCTGTTCCTCTGTCGGCCGCAACGACAAAATAGCTGTCATCACCATCATATGCTATGACTTTTTCATGTCGTACGATTTTGTCATCTTTCTTGTTGTCGACCATATCCAGCAGAGAATCGACAAAGATCGTATAGAAGGATTGAAACGCCTGAGAGCTGAGTTTCTCCTTTGCCTTGTCGATCACAAAGCCTCCTTTGGCACCACTGGGAATGATGATCGCATTTTTCCCTTCCTGTGCTGCCATCAGCGCCTTGATTTCTGTTCGGTAGTCGTCATGTCTGCTGCTGTAGCGCAGGCCGCCGCGACTGACAGGGTCCATTCTGAGATGCAGTCCGCGAAAGGTATTGTTATAGACAAAAGTTTCTATATTCGGCTGTATGCCGCTTAGGTAGGGCTTCAGCGCTCTGGTATCCATTTTGATCGCGATGCTTTCTCTCTCCAGATAATAGTTGGTCCGTACGATATTCTCCAAAATAGCAAAAAAGAGTTTGAGGATTCGATCCTCATCGGAATTATCGATCTCCTTAAAAGCCTCGTTGAGCGCCATACTGCTCTCTACGATCTTTTCAGCTCTCTTCTGGGTATCGGGAGCAAATTTATGATCGAAGTAGTCGAGAAAAATTTTGGAAATAGTGTGATATTTGATCAGTGTATCGATGATATGGTTGGTATTGAATTCTGCTACCAGTTGGTTTTCGTAATGAACCAGTGTGCGAAAAAGCAGTACGCCTCGGGCGCAGAAGTCTTCTGTGTAGATGAGACGGAAGAGTTTGCAGCTTTCAAATTTTTTCTCTTGCAGTACTGCCAGCAGGCTCTCGATGATATTCTTTTCGTGCCGTTTGATCAAGCTGAACTCATGGAGATCAAGCTTGAATTTGCTTATATAGATCTCCTTTTGCTCCAACTGTGTCACCAGAGAGACTTCAGTTGAGACCCTGAGCCCATAGTTGGCAATAACAGGCAGTATGTCTGAAAGTGCCAACTGCTTATCAGAGTAGAGCTTGATGTATGCTTCAGCGTCTCCCCCAATCAATGCTGCAAATGATTTTGCTTGAAGGTTTTGTGCGATTGTCTCATCGATATGCAGGTCTTCCTGACTGATGAGTTGGGTGCAAGCTGCCTGTAGATTTTGATGCATATGCTTCTCTCCATACAAATAGTTTTATAGCTTATTATACCTTGATTTTATATCGGCAAATAGTTGGATGGAGGAGAATGAGCGTTTGCACCCGGATACCGGATGGCCCGATATCAGGAAGCGCTTGAGGTCTATTTGCGTGTGATTCTGTAGCCTTCGATATAAAGCTCTTCGATGTTGCAGTCGATAAAGTCAAGCAGTGCATCTTTGGCAGTATGGACGATCGTTCGGCCATGGAGATTAAAGGAGGTGTTGATGATGACACCGAAGCCTGTGCGTGCCTTGACCTTTTTGAGGAGTCTGTAGTAGTTGGGATTATCCTGCGGCTCTACAAACTGAGGACGGGCTGTTCCATCTACATGAATGGCTGAAGGGATATCGTCATGAAACTCCTCTTTGATCCTGAATCCGATTGCCATATGTTTGTGGGGGAAGCTTTTCTCAAAAAGCCGCTCCCTCTCCTCTTCGAGGATGGAGGGGCAGAAAGGTTGATATTTTGGCCTTCTCTTGACGGTGAGGTTGATCTTGGTGCGGATCTCGGGATCGACAGGATTGGCGAGGATAGAGCGGTCACCCAGTGCTCTGGGCCCAAACTCCATGCGTCCCTGTACTACGGCGACGATCTTGTTGTCGGCGATGGACTCTCCTGCATTTTCCGGCCATGCATCACCGATATATTCTGCATCGATTCGATCAGAGAAATGCTCAATCGCCTCTTCGATCTCATTTTTCTCCAGCTGGTTTCCAAAGTAAGGCATATAGTGCTCTTTGACCCACTGGATATCCTCTCCCATCTCTACGGCTTTGAGGAGGGCGGCACCCACTGCGACACCTTCATCACCCATCGGTGGGAAGATGTAGAGGTTTTTAAACTTGGTACGCTCGAAAATATTGAGGTTCATGATGATGTTGGCTGCGACCCCGCCGGAGAGGCAGAGTGTGTCGATATCGGGATATTTCTCTCCCAGCAGTTCCACATAGTTGACAACAGCATCTTCAAGGTGGGACTGGATCGTAGCGGCGAAGACCTCATCACCAAGCTCTTGAGCCTTCTGTTTCAGAAAGGTTTTGTCATAGTAGGGTTTGATGGCGACAGGATCGTAGTCCATTCCGTCGGCAGTGATGATAGTCGCAGACATCAGCGCTTCGTACATCGCTTCATTTTTCTTGTCAAATGCAGCCAGGGCTTCGACTTTTCCTTCGTCGCTGTAGCGGCGCAGACCCAGTGCCTCCGTGAAGTTGCCATAGAGTATTCCGATAGAGGTAAGGTCGTGTGATTTGTCGATATCGATACCGTCATGACTCACCTGTCTGATAGGGGAGTGTCCGACAAGCTCATAACTGTCGTTTTCAAAAAGGTATGCCTTGCCGAAGAAGCCGTCACCCCATCCATCGAGTGTCAGGCTGAGACATCTCTTTTGGTGGGCATAAGGAGAGAAATAGTAGGCCCCGGCCGCATGAGAGAGATGGTGGTCGTAAAATTCGATTGCTTTGGGTTTGATACCATTTTGGGCGAACACCTGACGCATATACCCTTCGAGGATCTCCTGGTCCGATTCGCCCTCGTGCTCTTTCAGGAAGCGTTCTTTGAAGTCGGGCTCGAGTTTGTCGAGGTCTGCCAAGGCCTTCTCGGGATCTTTGGCATAGCTTTTGAAGTATGCTTCGTATTTCTCTTTTGTCGTCGGAAAAAGGTCTTTGATATACGTAGGCTTGATCAGGTCACAAAATGCTTTTTTCTGTATGGTGCCTATCACTCTCTCCGGTCCAAGATCGCTTCTGACCTCTGCATCGAAATTTCCATACCCCTGACAGACATAGTCGATAGTTTCAAAGGGGTATGCTTCCAGTATGGCTGACACATCCTTGCTGTCGTGCTTGATACGCGTAACACGCTCGGTACTCATCGCGAAGATATCTTTACTTTCTGTATCGATATAAAAAAGGGCACTATCGTGACCCATAAAGTTTGTGCCGATAATTCTCATTTCTCTTCCTTATTTGTTGAAACTTAACATAAAATTTTTCATATTCGGACCCTCGTTGAATATCAGATCCAGTATCGATACCCTATGCTCAAAGGGTGGATAGAGTTGATGGTATTCCGGATAGCCTTCGTAGTTCATCCACTCCAGCTTGATACCCTCTCTCTCCATCACTTCTTCTGTCAGATAGTTCTTGGCAGAGGGTCCGCTGAGGAATGTGGTGCAGCCCACCTCTTTGAGCAGCGGTATGTATCGCTTCTCTTTCTCTCCCGAGAGATTAAAAGGGCGCGAATCACTGAAGCGTGTCGTGATATCCAGTAGTTCTGTTGAAATGCTTTTGATAATGGCTTGATTCATATCAGAAAGGTTGGTCCATGTATTGTTCAGATAGATCTCTTTGAAAAAATCTTTATACATTTTGAAATAGGGTGCATCTTTATAGTATTGACTGATCTTCCCCCAGTGGCTTCTCTGCCAGCCATGCTGCGTGATCATCACTTCACAGATCAACCTGCTTCGTTTTGAACCCACGGGGACAGATAGCCACTCTGTTCCCTCGGGACTCTTGATCATGTTGCGATTTCTCCAATCCTGCTTGGTGTATTGCACATCATCATAAAAATAGAACTCATCTACGCTATTGATGTAGTCAAAATATCCTTTCCAGGGGATATAGTTCGATTGTGTCATCCCAACTATCTTACTCATTATTTTCCTTTTGCTTCTATCATCTTATGGACTAATATAGTACTTTTTTGTTGCGGCTTTGTTGCTTCTGAAAATCTCATTCATTCAATTCCTTGCAACTTTCTTAAATTTTCCAATAGTATAGCATAATATTATTATATCTATAAAAGCAGGCTCTCAAAATAGAGCATATTCTATCGTATTTGGGTTCAGAAAAATCTTTTTGTAATACGATCAAGTGTATCATAACAGCCTTGTAGGTACTCGTAGTGGTGCCATCCTGCAACCAGAGAGAAGTGGAATGTATAAAAGTTTGTTTGAAAAGCTACTTAATGAAAAGATAAAATACAATATTCTATCTCTCACAAATATTACAATCGGCTTTCTTTTTACTGTTCTTCTGGGTAAAGAGTTTGGCGTCGGCAGCCAGACGGATATCTATTTTTACTCCCTGGTGATCATCAACTTTCTAGGGACCTTCGTACAGGCCATCTGGGAGGGTTTCAGTCCGAACTTTATCAGTCTGAAGGTACACGATCATAAGCAGGCTGTCAAACTCTACTCCATACTGCTCAACAATATTGTGATCGGCGCTATGCTCGTGATTCTCCTGTTTGATGCAGTGGTAGCTTTGCATCTCTTTGATCCGAGTGAGGAGCTGAGAAACTATCTGCATATTTTCATCTTTTATCTCCTCTTTCAGAATGTTTTGTATTTCAACAAAACGACACTGAATCTCGAACACTTCTATGCCTCCTATTATTTGGTAGACCTCTTTGTCTATTCGACAGCCACTCTTTATCTCCTGCTTTTTGATGTTGGAAGTATCTACTCGATTGCGTATCTGATGATCGCCTCTACCACACTGGCAGTACTGTGGCAGTTTTATCTGATCTTTGGCGTATTGCGCTACAGATACTATTTTGTTGTGTATGAGCGTGGGTTGCTTGAAATATACAAGAACTCTATCAAGTACAAAGCCGGAACCATGATCTACGGTGTCAAGGATATGATCATCATCTCTTTTTTCAGTAGTCTGGGCACAGGCTACTACTCGCTCTACAGCTATGCAGACAAGTTTGCCTCGACCGTTGCGATGATCGTCAATGCACCGATCGTCAATATCTTCATCACCAAAGTCAATTATCTGATCGCACATAAGCATTACCCCAAGATCGGTATCCTTATCAAGGGCGTATTGTTTCAGACCATTACCCTTTTTATTGTCTCATCTGCTGTACTTTATCTGCTGCTGCCGATGCTGCTGCGCTTCTTTTTTGGTGATGCTGTCACTGAAAAAGATATCGAAATCATTGTGCATATCTTTCTCTATCTGCTGCTATTCAATTTTGTCATTGTCGTGGAGAGCCCCTATGCCAAAACGATCATCGCGTATAAGGAGTTTAACTATATGATCTATCTCAATGCACTCTTTTTGCTGATCTTCTATGCAGGTTTTCAGGTGGACAGGTTTTATCATCTGGACTATGAAGTATTCCTGCTGGTGTTGTCGGCGGCACAATTTTCCAATATGCTGTTGTATTATTATAAATACAAAACGATCCAGAGACACAAAACACAAGGAGCAAAGAGCTGATGAAAAGAGTCAAACTAATGATCGTCGATCCCAATGCCTATGGAGGACACAACGATTTCTGTCGTGGTCTGGCACTGATTTTGTCCGGAAAAGATGCACAGATCGTCTATCTCAACCGCCAGGCTGAGTCAGACGGTGCGAGCGAATACAAGCATATTGCAGCAGGCTATCGGGATGAAACCTTCAGGCACAAGATACAATCCTACATTACGATCTATCGGCAGATCAAAGCCTATGCAAAAAAGGGCTATGAAATTCATTTTCAGGATATTTCCCCCTACATGATCCCTGTGGTCTACGGGTTGCTCTTTCTGCCCGGAAATGAGAAGAACTTCTATTATACATTGCACAATATTATCCCTCACGAGCAAAGCCTTAAGAACAAGATCGAATATCGACTGGTCTACGCGCTGCTTCGCCTGAAGATTTTCAAGGCAGTCTTTTATCACTTTGAGTTCATCAGGCCCAACGATGCAGTGGCTGTCGCCCATATCCCTGCTGAAGTCCGGGAGAAGATGGTGTTTGTCTCGCACCATATGTTTCACAGAGGAGTCCAGAGCAGACGCAATACGCTGCGTGTAGACGAAAAGGACCAGAAGATCGTGATACTCTTTTTTGGCGTGGTCCGGCGCAACAAGGGGCTCTTGGAGTTTTTCACGTTACTCAATGCCTGTGATGTCGATACAGCGGGGATCACGTTTGTGGTGGCGGGTGAGTTTGCAGAGTATCAGGTTTCTGATTTGCAGCAAATCATTGACCGCTCTGATTATCCTATCGATATCCGGATAGAGAGCAGATTTGTCGATGATCGGGAGAAAGAGAAGATGTTTGAGCGTGCGCACTTCATCCTGCAGCCCTACCTGGATGATTTTCTCGCACAGAGCGGGGTTGTCATTGATGCGTATGAATACAAAAAACCGCTGATCGTTTCATCAAACCCCTCTTTGCGCTATCTTGCAGAGCATGAGTCGACAGGATTTATATACAGTGCAGATAATCTGAAATCTTTTTTGGAAAAAGATATACGCAACCAGTCCCGCTACGCATCCTATGTCGATCATATCAACAGGGTATTGACAGACAAATACGGCGATGATCAGATCAGGAAAGTCTATATGCACCAATACCAGGAAGTTAATGTTTGATGGATACGATGATCATTGGCCTGACGGCACTCTTTTTCTCACTGGTGGATGTCAGACTGCTGGGTATCCTGGCTAGCAATTTTCTCTTCATATTGTTGGTTTTTGTTGCAGTTTTTTATTCCAGGCTGAGAGTGGATACGGAATTTTTGCAATTCAACCTGCCCTTTTTGTTTCTGCTGGGCTTTGGGCTGGCCGCTTATGCTGCGGTCCTTCCTCTCTATGGCAGTGAGGATCTTTACTATATTTTCTTCAAAAACAAAGATCTCCTGTCAGAAATATTGCTGGCACTTGTGATCTACCTCTTTGCCGTCAAGAGAGAGATGGGTACCGAAGTGATACGTCTTTTTATAGAGTTTTATTTTTTGGTTAACTTTATCTACCTGCTCTTCAGGACGCTTAATCCCGATCTGGCATTTTTTTTCCATCAGGGCGAAAATAATATTCCTATACTGTTGCATGGCAGGGAGCGACTGCTAGGCTGGGAACCATCCTATACGGTACCCGTCAGCATCATGTTCGCCGCGATTTACGCTACGATATGGGAGCGCAAAGCGTATCTCTATCTTATCCTTGGCTTTACCCTCTATATTATCATTGCGGGAGGGTCAAAGACTGCGTTTATCTTTTTGTTTGTCTCGCTGTTCATCTGGCTCTATTTTGTATTTGCGGACAGAATCAAAAGCAAATTATTTTTCTTTTCGCTTGTTACGATTGTGTTTATGATCAGCGCTTATTTCGTGCTGAATTATCTTAATGCCAAAAATAACTATCTAAACTATAGAAATCTGGATGAATACCATCAGTATAAAATCATCAGTTTTATTACGCGCAAGGAGTTGATCACGGCAACACTCGAAGAGATAGCAGGCAATCCCCTGGGCTATGGTTTTGGCAATGCGACTGTTCAGCTTGCGAACAGTGTCACGGAAAATATCGATAATTATATCTCTCCTGAGATCAAAGAGTCCGAGAAGTACGCCAAATCGTCCAAATCCCAATTTTTGGACTATACACTGAGCGGAGGAATTATCTTTTTGTTTTTGCTGTACCGTCAGCAGGTTTTTTTGTTGGGCCGGATCAATGAAATGCTTGATGAGGAAAGAGGGAAACTGTACAAGATTGCTATAGCTTTTCTCATAGGCACGATAGTTGTCGGAGAGAGGATTCCCTTTATTTTGATACTGAACTTTATCTGGATCGTGACGATTTTTCCGCCTGCTTCTGAGGATGAAGAGGAGCAGAATATGCTCGACCAAGCCCACAACTTAGAGGTGCAATAGATGAAAAAAGTCAACGTACTGCAATTGATAACCGGATTGCCTATCGGTGGGGCTGAGAAGGTTTTGCTGGATCTCTGCAGCCATCTGGATCGATCCAGGATAGCGCTTTATGTTATCGGCTTGAATGATGAGGAGCACTTGAAGGGTGACTTCGAGTCAGAGGGTATCTTCGTGCAGATGCTCAAGATGAAAAAAACGCCCGCCGGATTCCTGAGGGCACTGAGAGAGTTGACAGCGTTTGTCGATGCGCACAGGATCGATGTGATCCATGCCCATATGTTCCATCCGCTTCTGCTTGCCTGCTTGCTGAAGATGAAGCGAAGAGGACTTAAAATCGTTTTTACTTCACATAGTGAAAATATCGGCGGAAGAGCTCGCGAACTCTTCACTTATCTTACTAAGGGATGCAGGGATGCTGATATTGTCTTTTCGGACTCTATGATCAGCAGGATGTACAAAAAGAATGCCATCATTGTCCCCAATGGTGTTGATGTGACACTTTTTTCGGATCTGCTGGAAAAAAATCCCATTTTCACATTTATCTCGGTCGGCGTTTTGCGTCCGGGCAAAAATCACGCTTTTCTGGCAGCATGCGCAAAGTATCTCAAAGAGAGTGGATATCGGTTTCGGATCGATATTGTGGGCGCGGGGGATGACAGCGGTGACCTGAGTGAAGAGATCAGAGCAGCGATCACAAAGAATGGTGTGGAGGATGAGGTGCGCATGCTCGGTGCCAGGCGGGATATCCCACAGCTTCTGCAGAGGGCGCACTGCTTTGTGATGCCTTCACTTTTCGAGGGCTTGCCGATCGTGCTGCTGGAGGCGGGCGCTGCCCGACTGCCGATCCTCTCGACCCCCGTGGGTGCCATCCCGACACTCCTGGATACAGGGTCGGGATATATGGAGGACTTGGATCACTTTGCCGAGAAGATGGCGTATATCCTGACACACTACGAGGAAGCCTGTGCCAAGGCGGAACATTTTTACGAAAAAGTCAATGAAACATTTTCGATTCAGAAGATGGCCCGGGTCCATGAAAAGATTTACCAAAATGTCGGATCGTACCATGATTAAGTCGACTTTCATAGCAGCAGACTATAATATATCAAATTTCCCAGATCGGGTCACGCGTGGATAGAGAATGAAAAAGATCGCTTTTGTCGTCAATACTTCCTGGCATATCTACAATTTCCGTTTGGGTCTGATCAAGGCACTGCAGGCAGAAGGCTATCAGGTCGTGGCCATCAGCCCAAAGGATGATTATACTCCGCAATTGATCGCAAACGATATCGAGCACTATGATGTGACGATCAACAATATCGGGACCAACCCTTTCGAAGATGCCAAGCTTACCTATGACTACTATCGACTCTACCGCAGGATCAAGCCTGACTTGGTGATGCATTTTACTGCCAAGCCAAACATTTATGGCTCGATGGCTGCCGGGCTTCTGGGTATCCCTGCCATCAGCAGTATCACGGGTCTGGGTACGATTTTTCTCCATGAGTCTCTGGCACTGTCGGTCGCCAAAATGCTCTACAAGATCACACTGAAGATACCCAAAAGAGTCTTTTTTGAAAATCCCAACGACAGGGATCTCTTTGTCGAGAAGGGCTTCGTCGCCCAGCAGAAAACCGTACTTGCTCCGGGAAGCGGCATCAATACGGAAGCGTTCAAGCCTTACGAGGAAGATCATGCAGAAGATGACCCGTCACAAGTGGGGTTTTTGCTGATTGCCCGTCTGCTGAGGGACAAAGGGTTGGTGGAGTATATGGAGGCGAGCAAGCTAGTCAAGTCCAAATATAAAAATGCCCATTTTGCGATACTGGGCTCCTTCTACCCGGGCAACCCGACTGCGATCACAGAGGAGGATATGGATGCCTGGGTGAGAGAGGGGATCGTAGAGTATATGGGTACCTGCGACAGAGTAAAACGGGTGATCAACAGCTGTGATTGTGTCGTGCTGCCTTCGTATCGCGAAGGACTCTCCCGCGTTTTGCTGGAGGCTGCGAGTATGGCCAAGCCGATCGTGACGACAGATGTCCCCGGCTGCAGGGAGGTTGTGGAGGCCGGCGTGACGGGCTTCCTCTGCAAGAAACAAGACCCCATCGACCTTGCCGACAAAATGGAGAAGATCCTTCATCTTACACCCGAGGAGCGCATTGGGATGGGGGCCAAAGGCAGGGAGAAGATGATCCGCGAGTTTGACGAGAAGCTGGTGATAGCGATCTATCTTCGTGAAATTTCTCAGCTCTGGCAGGTGGATTGATATGAAAAAAGGAGAAAAGAAAGGCATCTTCACGATATCTCTTGATTTTGAACTTTACTGGGGGATGCGGGATGTGATTTCACAGGAGGGCTATGCAGCCAATCTCGAAGGTGTTCCCGAAGCTGTCGACTTGATGTTGCAGCACTTTGAGACCTATGGGATACATGCGACCTGGGCGACCGTGGGTTTCCTCTATTTTTCCAGCCGTGAAGAGCTGCTGGAGCATCTGCCCCCAGATCGGCCGCACTACCGCAACAAAGCCTACGACCTCTATGACTATATCGAGACAGAAGAGAGACTGGAGCCCGCCCATCATTTCGCGCCTGATGTGATCCAAAAGATCGCCCAAAGCCCCCATCAGGAGATAGGGACGCATACATTTTCACACTACTACTGTCTGGAGGAAGGGCAGGAGAGGGAGACATTCCACGCTGATCTTCAGGCTGCGATCGAAGTGGCCGGGGCAAAGACGGATAGAGGGGTAGAGAGTCTGGTCTTTCCGAGAAATCAGTGGAATGAGCACTACCTCTCTGTTTTGTCCGATCTGGATATCGCCTGCTATCGTGGCAATGAAAAAGGCTGGGTCTACAGTGCTGCCAGTCAAGATAATATGTCACTCTTCAAAAGAGCTCTCAAGCTGCTTGATAGCCACATCAATCTCACCGGCCACCATAGCTATCCGCTGCAGGATCTGGCAGGTGCCATCCCTTATGATATCCCTTCGAGCCGTTTTCTGCGTCCATCGAAGGGGAGATTTTCTCTCTTGGAAAAGCTGCGCCTGAAGCGGATCAAAGACTCTATGACGCACGCCGCCAAGAGGGGAGAGCTTTTCCACCTCTGGTGGCATCCGCATAACTTTGGCCGGGATATCCAGGCCAATATCAGGCAGCTTGTAGAGATCTTGGAACACTATAGAAGGCTGGAACGTGACGATGGCATGTACTCGCTGAGCATGGGAGAGATTGCCGCAAAGCTGCGGAAACTTGAGGGTTGTCAGCCATAGCGTCAGGATTGATATCGTAGAGATGAGACCCATGGAGGTCATCAAAAAGGAGAGAAGAGAGATGAGGAGAGTTGGCATACTGCTAGATGCTTCTGTATGCAGCCGATATGTTGCTGAGACGATCCGGGAGCTTTCTGCCTGTGAAGCGATCGAACTGTTTCTGTTGCAAAATGATTCACCTCTATCGCATCCGGGTATCGGAGCAAGGTTTGCATCCGCCAAACGCTCAGAGGGAGTATGGCCGGCCATTGAGCAGATGCTTTTTGAGCTCTATGCTGCGATGGAGGGGAGGGTGCTGTCACGCTTTCTCCCTGAAGTCAGAGCGCATTTCGATAACTGTGACATTGGGCAGTTCCGTGCCTGTCCGAGCATACAGATCACACCGCTCTTTTCATCTTCACACAGAGAAGTGCACTATTCGCAGGAGGATATCACTGCTATCGAGGCGCTCGATCTCGATCTGATCGTTCTGGGAACTGCGCCGGGGAGACTGAAGGGAGCGATACTCCACGTGGCCAGAGAGGGGATCATCTCCTTTTGTCACAGTGACAACCGATGGCGCCGTGGAGGCCCTGATGCCTTCTGGGAAGTCTATGCGCGCAGGCCTTCGACGGGATTTGTGATAGAGGTGCTCAGTGAAGAGCCTGGTGCAGGCAGCGTGCTCCTGAGGGGAGATTTTGCCACCCGCCGCAGCTATATGGAAAACCTGGCAGACCTCTACAATGAGAGCAATCCCTATCTGGCCAAAGTGGTCATCGACTATGCCGAGAGTGGAAAGCTCCCGAGAGCAGAAGCCCGCTATCCATTTGGCGGATATCATTCAAAATCCCCCTCTTTGCTGCAGCTTGCCGCTTATATATCCAAAAATACGCTTCTTTTTCTTTCGCTGATCGTCGATAGAGTGCTGCTTCGCAGAGAAAAAAAGTGGGGTGTTGCCTATATTGACCGCACTTGGCGCGAAGCTGACCTGGCCAAAGGAACACCGATCAAAAATCCTCCGGGCCACTTCCTCGCCGACCCCTTCATCATCGAGCGGGAGGGGAGGCGTATCTGCTTTTTGGAGGATTATGACTATGCGATCGGGAGGGCTTGCATCGCTGCGGTCGAGATCATCGACGGGGAGCGCTATGAGATGCTCGGACCGGTGATCGAAGAGCCCTATCATATGTCATATCCCTATCTTTTCGAATATGAGGAAACGCTCTATATGGTACCCGAAACCAATGAGGCAAACGCTATCAGGCTCTATGAGTGTACAAATTTCCCGCTGGAGTGGGTCTATCGCAAGGATGTGATGAGCAGTGTCAGAGCGTTCGATTCGATGATTTTTCAGCAGGGGAGCACATGGTGGCTCTTGAGCAATATGAGTGCCAAAGGAAAAGAGGACGGCTCCTCTCAGCTGATGGCATACTCCAGTGATGATCCACTTGCACAGAGCTGGCAGCCACACAGGAAAAATCCGATCATCTTTGAGAGTGCTATCGCCAGAAACGGAGGGATTCTCGATCGGGAGAGCCAATATCCGATCCGAGGCCGGCAGAAGCAGGGGTTCAATAGCTATGGAGATGCACTGACACTGGCGAGGATTACAGATTTGACGCCAGATAACTACAGTGAAGAGGAGATTGGGGAGATCCTCCCGCACTTTTTTGACGGTATCAGTCGCTGCCACCATATCCACAGTGACGGAAGCTATACCGTCTACGACTATCTTCGCATCGAAAGCTGAATGAGAAGTAAGGACTTATCTTCGGATTTGATAAAATGTATTATGATAGACTTCTCCGCTGATATTGATGTCATGTACATTTTTCCGAACATCGATACCCGTCAACTGCACTTTTTCATTCTGCCTGTTGTAGACATTTCCGCTGAAGATAAATTTTTTGACCGGATATAAGTCGGTTCCATTCAGCAGGATACCGTAGCCGTGGTTGCCATAGATATCGACGCCCAGTTGCAGATTTTCAGATGAGGCGGGGATCGCACCGTAGCCATCCATTTGTGCCAGCACTCCATGATTGCGGTTGTCGTGCAGGCTCCCTTTATCTATCGATATATTGCTGAACGACTCTTCCAGGAAGAGGCCGGCACCCCCGTTGTCATAACTCTGTGCGTGTTTGATATGGATATCGTTCGCGTCAAGCAGGCCGATTCCATTGTCGCGATTGTTGAATGAAATGATCTCGTTGATGGTGATGCCTCCCTGTTTACGGGACTTGGCCAATACTTGGAAACCTGTTTCGTTATCGTGCGTGACGATTTTGTCGATACGGATATCGTGCAGGGTATCACCATCGCTGTTGACTTCGATATCAAACCCTATCTGGGCATAGTTTGGATTGCTTACGACGCCAAAAGTCTCTATCTCTCCGAAGTGGATATCGGAGCCGCTCGTGATCGCCAATGCTGCATTCCAACAGTTATACGCTTTGAATTTGTCCACTCTGATATCTCTGGATGATTCGTTGGAGGGGATATCGGCACCGATCTCCATCACGCCTGCCGTGAAGTGAAAGCCCTCAAGACTTTCGATATAGATATCAGAACATCCTGTTTTGATCTTGAGTCCTTCAACATAGCTGTTGTCGGGTCCGGCACTCTCGCGCTTGAAAGCTGAATGGGGACTGTCACCCTCCAGGACCCAGTGCCCCAGCATCCTGACATGGTGAATATTTTTCTTGAAAAAGATGGCAGGCCATACCCTGGCTACACCATACTCTTTGGTATAATATATGACGGCATGATCAGAGATCAGTTCTGTGTTGGAGCGGGGATAGAGAGAGTGGGAAGTCTTGTATCGTCCGGGAGGGAAGAGGAGCTTTGTGCTGCCATCAAGTGCTCTTTGGATAGCAAGCGTATCATCCGTCACACCATCGCCGACAGCACCGTAGCTTTTGATACTCGCCAATGCTTTGATACCCGATACAGTCGATTCGGCCCCTGCCAGCAGGGAAAAGCAAAACAGGAAAAACAGGATACTTTTTTTTGTCATTATTGCCCCTCTCTTTTGGAGCTATTGTAGCGAAGATTTCCGAAATAGTGATAAGTTTTCATCAGGTATAAGCGATCTATTAACACTTTGTATAAGTACTGAATGTACAATACCTACGCATCATTTTCCAATCGCATACCAAAAGGAGTAATTCGTGCAAATCGTTTGCAAAAAATCTTTGGTGCTAAAGGTGATTGTGTCGGTAGCCATTGTCCTGATCGCGATTCATATCGGGCTTGTGGGCGTACAGCATTATGGAGATCTTCAGGTCAAGAGCGATATCGTCAAAATGTTCAATCTCGACATGGAAGCCAATCTCCCTACATTTTTCTCTTCTATGATTTTGATGCTGAGTGCACTGCTTTTTTACTTTCTCAGCAAGAAGCCTTCGGAGGTGGAGTTGGGTCATCGCTACTATTGGCTGGGTTTGAGTTTCGTCTTTGTTTTTCTGGCCATCGATGAAAGCGCCAAGATCCACGAAGCAGTGGGAGATTTGACAGATCGTTTTGTGCA
>JANTGA010000019.1 GCA_024763175.1 Sulfurovum sp. | reverse complement strand
GCACATAAAAAACCACTAAAATATAAGAAGTTATTTATCTACAAAACCCCACAATTAGGAACTATTAAACTACAATATAGTCACCACAACTACATTATATGGAGGCTTTTTTTGGGACTTGACAATCATATCAAATCTGCAATGAAAGGCATATTAAAAAATCCGATTCTCTCTGCTTGTATAATCAAGGAGATGGATTAGAGGTTCCCTAAAGAATCTCTTCCTGTCTTGAAACACATGCATTTTCAATAATTGCTATATCTTTATCATAATCCCTATGAAGGGTTTGTGAGGGTGTTTCTCCAAACAGCTTTGCATACTGACCTGAAAAGTGTCCCATGTGTGTAAACCCCCACTTTTGTGCTATTCGTGTAACAGTACTATGTTTGGGATTTCCTTTTTTTAGATCATTGTGGACAAGATTAAGTTTAAGTTGACGTAAAAAATAATCGGGTGTAAAACCAAAGAGTGATTTGAAGTTGTTGTATAATGTTTTTTTGCTGATTTTATGCTGCTTGGCAAGAGAGTCAATATTGAACTTTGCATCCATATGATGATAAGCCTGATCACGGATTTCACCAGTAAGGGGAGGTGAACGTAATCGTATTTAAGTTATGTTTGATATAATTGGAAAGAAAGCTATAAAGGAGAGAGTGATATGTGCAGAGTAGCACTATCACGTTCACCTGACCCCTTTTCTCCTTTTCTTCGATAAATTGTCAATTGTCATTATACATCAATAGAGCTATACAGTGGCAGGAGGAGGCGGAGTCTTTGATAGTTTAGGCAAAAGACAGGTTTACAATAAAAAATAATTCTGATATAATAATGATATGTCTAAATCAAAAAAGAAAAAATACAGTAAAGTGATCGATGAGCAATTTATTGTTCCCTATGAAAAATGTGGCGGTATTATTAAGTTCGAGGCATGGGAGTTTGAAGGGCAAATAGTAAAATACGCTATGGCTTATATCAACAGAAGTATATTTCCAAATGATAATGGCAGAGTGATGGGCTATGACAATAGCCATAATTTTCATCACAAACACTATTTAGGACAAATTACCGAACTTGATGATTTTGTCAATTATCAGGAATTGGTTCAAAGATTTAAAAACGATATAAAGGAGTTTGTGAAATGGTAAATATTCAAAACGGTACAATAGAAGATTTTTTTGACTCTGCTATGCAAACTGCCAGAGAAATCGACAACAATGAGAAAGTGACACCAAAACATATTATCTGGATGGAGACAGAAGATATGTTGAAGATTCTAAAACCACAAAGAACCAAGTTGATACATTATCTCAAAAATAAAGGTAAAGTTTATTACAGTGTTATACTCGATGAACTCAAAAAATCTCCATCGAGCCTAAACTACGATCTTGAACTTTTGTCCAAATATCAACTTATCGATATTTTAAAAGAACCAAATGCCGGTCACGGTATTAGAAAAATCATAAGACCGTTGTATCCGAATGAGCAAATTGAGTTCAGAGCAACTGTTTAGCCCCTAGCCGGTTTTCTTCTTTATGGCACATCTATCTACTCTATAGCGACGACAATGGCTGTCGTCACCTCTCTTTGAAAGTGGTATGATCTACTTTGCAGCTTCGGATGCCGTTTGCTGCTCGATCTCTTTGCGTACGGTATCCATATTCAGTGCCTGCACCTGTCCGATGATGTCATCGAACGCTTCTTCAGGCATAACACCGGCTTGCTGAAAAATAAAGATCTGCTCTCTGGCGATCATTGTGGTAGGAATTGATCGAATTTGAAATTGAGCTCCCAAAGCCTGCTCTTCTTCAGTATTGACTTTTGCGAATGTAATATCAGGGTATTTTTCGGAAATTTTTTCAAAAATAGGTCCAAAAGATTTACATGGGCCACACCATGGTGCCCAAAAATCTATGATCAAGATCTCGCTCTCTGCCAGAGTCTTCTCGAAGTTCTCCGAGGTTAATGTAACAAGTGCCACTATTTATCCTTAAATTTTATTTACGAGCAGCATTATGACATATTAGGCTGATTATTTTGCTCTCTTTATGACAAAAAACATGCTAAAATCTATTCAATTTAAATCCAGAGGGAAAAAGGGGAGTCATGATGAGGAAGTTTTTATTGGGTTTTGTGTTGGTGATTGCGGCACTTTTTACCAGTGTATCGGCAGAGGATAGTCCTCGCGCCGTGATCGTTTTCGATGCATCGGGGAGTATGTGGGGGCAGATCAACGGCACGACCAAGATCGAGATCGCCAGGGATGCGTTGAAGAGAGTCATCAATGATTGGAATCCCAATGTAGAGCTGGGATTGACGGTTTATGGGCATCGTAGCAAGGGGGATTGCAACGATATCGAAGTGGTCATCCCTATCGGAAAGGTGGACAAGAAGAGGGTGATCGATACTGTGATGAAGATCAAGCCCAAAGGCAAGACGCCTATTAGCCGCTCGCTGAGGAAAGCGGCTGAGGAGTTGAAGTATACCGAAGAGAAGGCGACGATCATCCTGATATCTGACGGCAAAGAGACCTGCGATCCTGATCCCTGTGCTACGGCCAAAGAGTTGAAAAAAGAGGGGATAGATTTTGTCGCCCATGTGGTTGGTTTCAATGTGGATAAAAAGACAGACAAACAGCTAGAATGTATCGCGAATGCGACGGGGGGAGAGTATTTTTCCGCCAAGAATGCTGTTGCATTAAACAAAGCGATGAAAACGATCGTCAAAAAGGTAGAAGTGGCCAAGCCCAAAAAGCTGGAAAAGAATCTACAGATCACGGCTTCGGAGACCGAAGGCGGCAAAGCGGTCTCCGCATTGCATCAAATCTATAAAGATATCGGCGGGAAACCTGCGGATAAATATGAGCATCTGTGCGAATCGGACAAAAAAGAGCCTTGCCTGGAGAGTGTGCCGACAGGGAAATATATCATCGTGACGCAATACAACAAATACAAGATCAACACACCTGCCGAGGTAAAAGATACCGAACTGACAAAAGTCAATGTCATCACGGGGCAAACAGGAGAAGCTAAAATATTTGCCAGTGAAACAGAGGGCGGTAAGTGGGTTGAGTCGTACCACTATATACACAAAGTGCTCGGTGGTGAAGCAGAAGAGAGCAGTACAGATTCCTGCCAATCCACCAAAAAAGAGCCTTGCTCGAAGAGACTGCCTGTCGGCAAGTATATGGCCAAATCTTCTTATAATAAATTTAAAAAAGAGACACCTTTTGAAGTAAAAGCGGATTCGGTAGTAAAAGTACCTGTCATATTCAGCCAGACCGGAACTCTGGAAACTTCCGCATCCGAAAAAGAGAATGGCAAATGGATACAGGTTTACCACGGAATCTATGAGGATGACAACGGAAAACCCGGAGAGAACATCACCAGCGCCACTTCTTACAAGAAGAAGCCCGGAAAAGCACAATTGCCGGTAGGAAAATATATTCTCAAATCGAGCTACAACAAATTTAAAAAGACTACACCGTTTGAAATTGAGGCTGGGAAAACAACAAAAGTGCATGTGCTTTTTGGAAAGTTTATCCTGGGTGCAAAATGTGCTGATATGAATACCAAAGTCAGCTATGAGGTGTATGCAAATGATGGGCGTCTTGTGGATGAGAAGAAACTGAACTGCTCTGACACCTGGGAGCTAATACTTGACGATGGAAAGTACAGTGTGGAAGCTACGATAGATGGGGGAAAAGGCGAAGCGGAATTTACTGTCGGGAACGGCAAGCCAACTAAGCTTATCCTGGATCTGACCAATCTAAACCACGAGGAGGAGATCAAGGCTGACTCTCCGGATGCTGTTGTCGTACCGGTAAAACCAAAAAAGCAAGATGATGCAAAGGAGGGGACAGACAAGCAAACCGATACCCAATCTATCTCTATCGGGGATAAAAAGATAGAGGTCAAGGGCATCAGCAAAGAGGATGCGGACAAGCTCAAAAATCTGGGCGCCATGCTGGGGGCACTTGGTGGTATGATGCAGGGTGGTAGTGCGAAAGCAGATAAAGAGGCAAAAGCGAAGCAAGATAGTCAAAATGCTGAGGCCGACAAAGAGTTTGATGAGATGAGCAAAGATCTCGATATGTATAGCAAATAAAGGAAAAAAGAGATGAAAAAGAGAGTCAAAATAACATTGGTATTGGTGCTTGGAAGTACGGTATTGTTCGCGGGCCCTGATCAGTTCAAAATGTATGGCGTCAAGAGCGGAAAGATCGACTACAAGATAACCGGTTCGGGGAACATGATGGGTATAGAGACCAAAACAGTCGGTAAAAAAAGGATCACTTTTAAGAACTACGGCGCCAAATCGCTCACAGAGGAGAACAAGGTGCAAAAAACCGTCGCAGGCGGTAAATCTACAGTAGAGAAAAGTCATACGATTGCCTATATGGATGGCGCGATGCTTTACAATGTCAATTTTGGGCAGAAGCGGATTATCCGTATGCAAAACCCTGCGATGGCAATGATGACAGTGATGGGCGGAGGCAAAAGTCCGATGGAGATGGGTGAAGCCATGCTCAAAAAGATGGGCGGCAAAAAGATAGGTACCGACAAAGTACTCGGCTACACGTGCGATCTCTGGGAAGCGATGGGTACCAAGCAGTGCATCTACAAGGGTATTACCCTCAAAGCAGAATCAAATATTATGGGTATGAAAAATCTGGAAATAGCAACCAAGGCAGAGTTTGATCTCTCTATTTCAGATGATGACTTCGAGCTCCCGGATTTTCCTGTCTATGATATGAGCGGTAACAAACTGGACAAAAACAGTTTGGCATCGATGGATCAAAAGGAGAAAAAAGAAGCGGCTCAGTCAGGAGCAGATTTTGCCGCAGCGATGGGAGCGATGGCAGCAGCAGCGAAGCGTGCAGGCATCAAGCCAGGCGAGAAGCCTACAAAAGCTCAGGAAAAAGATATGGAAGATGCTATGATATCAGCAATGCTGCCTCGAATGAAGCAAAAAATGCTCGCACAGGAAAAAGTACTTCAATACGGAAAAGAGTGTTTGGGTGAAGCCGATACGCTCAAAGAGGCTAATGTGTGCAGTCGCAAAATGAATGAGATGAGTGGCGAGCAGGATGATGATTTGACGCAGTGGGATGAAAAAACCAAGAAAGAGACACTTGGCTTTATCGATCAAGGTCTGGCAGGAGTGGCGTGTGTCAAAAAAGCTGAAACGATGGATCAAATGAAAGAGTGCATGGGAGAGTAGCCCCAAGAGCCTTTTGACAGACTGACTGATATCTAATAGTATGATGTGATAATACAGCGGTGAAAGAGCTAAATAGGAAGCGGGAAAGCGGAGATATCTGAAGGTCAGTGCCTAATCAAGTCCGATGAGCAGATGGAAGAGGTCATCGCCGACAGGGACAATCGCCTGAACCCCCTCCTCCTTAAGCCTCTTTTCGTCGATGAGGGCAGCGTCTTTGAGCTGAACCCTGAGGCGGGTGAGGGCGCATGGTTCCAGCCGGATGATATTGTCGGCTGAGCCGAGTGCGGCGATCCATTGTGATCTCTGTTGTCGCTGCTTCGGGCTCAACTGTTTTGATTTTTTACTGTTTCTCTGTTCAGTCTGTTTGAGGGGGCGCTCTTGCGGTGCAGGATTTTCACCCTGCTCAGTCTGTGTCAGGAGATTTTGCATCTGCTGCATCAGTGTTTCTGATCGGGGTCCGAAAATGGCCTGTACATTGTTGCCTGCGATGATGACACCGGCGGCCCCGAGTGCCTTGAGTCTCTGCTGGTCAGCCAGGTCGAGATCTTTGACTTCGATTCGCAGCCGGGTGATACAGGCACCTAGAGAGAGGATGTTCTTCTCTCCTCCGAAAGCAGCGATGAGTTGCTGTGTCATCACCTCCTTTTCGGTATCTCTCTGCTCTGTTTTTTGTGAAGAGGAGAAGAGATCGACGATCTCTCTTTTGATGCGTTGCCAAAAATGCTTCATAAACGTTCCCTTCTTTTGCTCTCAAGCATCTCCCGTACTTCCCGGCTGTCGATGCAGTTCAGGGCTTCCTGTGCGATACTGCGGCACTGACTGGCGGTATACCTCCTCACCTCTGCTTTGATCGTCGGGATCGATGGCACCGTGACACTGAGCTCTTCGATACCCAACCCTATCAGGACCGGTACTGCCAGGGGATCGGAGGCAAGGCCGCCGCAGATACCCACCCGTTTCCCCTCAGTCAAGGCACCATCGACTGTCTGTTTTATCAGGCGAAGGACGGCAGGGTTGAGTGCATCGATCCTGGCAGCAAGCTGTGGGTGGCCTCTGTCCATCGCCAGAGTGTATTGGGCGAGATCGTTGGTGCCGATAGAGAAGAAGTCTACTTCTTTGGCAAACTGTTCTGCCATCACTGCAACAGAAGGCACCTCCACCATGATGCCTGTCTCGATCGGAGCGACACCCAGTTTTGTGCGCTCCTCTTCCAGCATTGCTTTGGCTGTTCTGATCTCATCGATCATACTGATCATCGGAAACATGATGCGGATCTTTCCGTGTCTGCCGGCACGAAGTATGGCGCGCACCTGTGTCCTGAAGATCTCAGGCTGCTCCAGGCCGATACGAATCCCCCGTTGTCCCAGGAATGGATTTTCTTCGGGAGGCAGAGGCAGGTAAGCCAGAGGTTTGTCGCCACCGACATCGAGCGTGCGTACGAGTAGCGGTCTGCCCTGGAGGGCGAGCAGGGTATCGCAGTACACTTCGTACTGTTCCTCCTCGCTCGGCGCGGCCGCACGGTCGAGAAAAAGAAATTCCGAACGCAGAAGCCCGACACCCTCTCCGCCCAGCTTCACTGACTCGGCAGCATCTTTGATGCCGCCGATATTGGCGACGACTTCAATACGCCTGCCGTCTATAGTGAGAGCCGGTTTGTGTGCTGCCTTGAGGTCGCGGCTCTTCTCTGTACGGATGGTGTGCTCTCGCTCACGCACCTTTTGGATCATTGACTCGGAGGGGCTGACTCGGAGCTCTCCCCTCTCGCCGTCGAGAACGACTGTCGTACCATCGGGGATATCGCGTGCAGCCTCTTGGGTACCAGCCAGTGCAGGAAGTCCAAGCGAACGGGCGATGATCGCGATGTGAGATGTCGTACCTCCGGTTGTCGTGCAGAAACCCTTGACTTTTCCCGTATCGATTCCCGCGACAAAAGAGGGCGTGAATGCTTCGGAGATCAGGATGGCATTGTTCGGCAGATGGGGACGATGGGGGCTTTTGCCGGTCAAGAGACGCAGTATTCGTTTGCTGACATCCCGCAGGTCGTTGGCCCGCTCCGCGAGTACCTTGTTGCTGAGTCTCTCCAGTTGCATGGCGTCGCTTTCGCAGGCTTGCTGCCAGGCATATTCGGCGCTTTTGCCTCTGTTGATCATTTGTTTTGCTTTGCGGATCAGTTCGGGGTCATCCAGCAGCTCACGATGTGCTGCAAAGATAGCTGCTTTTGAGGCATCGGAATGCTTTTTGAGCGATATTTCGAGGGCTTCAAGTGCCTCCTTTGCCCTCTCTCTGCTGCTCTCCAGGCGCTTATTCTCTTCCTGGCTATCCTGAGCCTCTTCACTGAAGTCAAAAGACTCCTCTCCGAGCTGTACAGCGACACCGATCGCGATACCCGGTGACGCAACAAGCCCGCTCAGGAGATTGGGATCACTGTTTTGAGCCGAAGGTCCTCTTGTCTGCGCTTTGGTCGCGGCAGACGAGAGGGGTATGGGTGGGGGACTCTCTTTGTCTCCGAGCCCCTCCTGGATCAGCGGCAGGATCTTGGCGATCGCTTCTTTTGCATCACTGCCTGCCGCACTGAGCTGCACACGATCCCCGTAGCTGATATCGAGACTCAGGATACTTGTGATGCTTTTGGCATTGGCGGAGGCGTCTCCTTTGAGCAGTGTTATTTGCGCCTCGAACGCTTTGGCCTTGTCCGCCAGGATGGCGGCAGGACGGGCGTGGATTCCTGTCGCATTGGGGATGATGAGTATTTCGGAGACGTGGGAGTGATGTGCCTCTCTCGGCAGCCCGCTGAGAGAAGTCTCTGCGAGAGAGACACGCATCAGGGTGCTTTGGCAGCACACGGCAGTGCCTTCCGCTTTCTCGATGGAGCTGATCTGCTCAGAACTGCTCAGAACGATCTCTGTCAATAGACTCACAGCATGGGTTGCGACAAAATCCATATCAAAATCGATCAGTCTCTCTCCTGCGCTGACATGCTGACCCTGGGTGACATATGCTTTGAAGCCCTCAGATTTGAGCCCGACTGTCTCCAGGCCGATGTGCAGCATCACTTCGAGGCCACTGCTGTGTGTCACTGTGATGGCATGGTGTGCGCGATGGAGCTGTGTCACGATACCGTCTATGGGTGCACAGAGTGTTGACGTGGTGGGATCGATGGAGAGACCGTCTCCGACCATCTTCCGGGAAAAGACCGGATCGGGCACGGCTTCGATAGGATAAATGATGCCGCCAAGAGGGGCCTTGATCGTCACGGTTTGCCGCATGGTTTCTCCTGCATTATATAAACCCGGATTATGCAATAGAGATTCCATAACTGGCATACATCATTGCACTGTGGGCATTCACAAAGAATCATCGATTAACCTACGGGTTAACCTCAAATTCTTTGCAAACACCCACCGCACAAGCATAAACGCCATTTATTGCAATTCTATTGCATAATCCGGGATAAAGGGTTGATTTTGGGCTGGCAGAAAACTACTTCTCTTTGAGCATTTTGCCCCGGATCACATCCTCATCCTGTAACTCTTTGTCATATTTGATCACCATAATACCTTCTGTTTCGTTGATATAGGTATCGGTAATGCCTGTTTCTGTCATCAGGGCAGGGATCTTTTCGCGGTCGAAGAGGTCAGTCGTCAGGTAGACTGTGCCGCGAAGACCCGGGTTGCGCATCCCATAGATCCAGATCGCCCAGAAAATGGCGACGATGAGTACGGTGACGGCAACGGCTTGGACGTTACCATATTCGAAAATCTTACCGGCCAGTGTCGCGCCGACACCCATCCCGACATAGGCAAAAGTGTTGGCGACGCCCAGTGCAGCACCCTTCTGGCTTGCTTTGGCAAATTTGCTGACAAAGCTCTGGAGCAGTGGCTCGAACATATTGAAGCCGATGAAAAAGAAGACAACACCGGTGCCAAAAAGCCAGATATTGCTACTAAATCCCATAAGCAAAAAGGCTGCGGCAATAAAGCCGATAGAGATGAGGAAAACCTCCTTGCCTTTGTTGTATTTTTCACCGAAGACTGCGGCAGGCCCCATTGCCAGGATACCGAAAATGACGGCAGGAAGATAGACTTTCCAAAAATCACCCAGCGGCAAGTCAAATTTGGTCTTGAGCATGAGTGGGATCAGGAAAAAGGCGATCGCCATCGTCGAGGAGTGAAAGAGGAAAGTGATATACATTCGTACGAGATCTTTGTCTTTGAAAACATCTTTGACTTTCGCTTCCTCTTCGGCAAAGGTATGGGTGATCGTCGGCGGCTCGGGTACAACGGTAAAGAGCAGGATGATGGAGAGCAGTGCCATCCCTGCTGTGAGGTAAAAGAGCGCCGCTACACCGCCGTCAAATCCGCCGATAATCGGCCCGATCACCATCGCAGCGGTGAAGGCGAGGGCGATCACCATCCCCATCACGGCCATGGCATGGGCACGCTCCTCTTCGCGGACATGGTCGCTGATCATAGCGATGATGACAGAACCGATCGCGCCGGCACCCTGCAGGAAGCGCCCCAGCAGCAGCATGTAGATATCATCCGACATACCGGCGATCAGAGAACCAAGCGCAAAGATCAGTAAGCCGATCAAAATCGTCTTTTTGCGTCCAATCTTGTCACTGAGTACACCGAACGGCACCTGAAGCGCCGCCTGTGTCAGCGCATAGCCTCCAACTGCCAGACCGATCAGCATCGGTGTCGCTCCGGGTAGATCATGTGCATAAGCCGACAGTACCGCCATGACGACAAATAGTCCGAAAAACCGCATCCCGATAATGAGACTGAGATGCCATACTTTATTAATAATCTCTTTCAAGTGTGTTCCTTATTTGTGAGGTTTATTTGGATAAAATTAGCGGATTATAGTCCTATATGGTTAAAAAAAGGTTAAGAAGATGCAATTAGTATTGGCAAGTGGCAACAAAGGTAAGGTGAAGGAATTCAATCATATGTGTCAGGAGGAGATCATCCCTTTCAGTGAAGTGATGGAGCCCTTCGAGATTGTCGAAGATGGAGAGACCTTCGCCGAAAATGCCTTGATCAAAGCCCGCACAATTTATGAAAAACTCGGAGAAGGGTATCTTGTCATCGCGGATGACAGTGGGATCTCAGTACCGCTGCTGGGCGGTGAACCGGGTATCTATAGTGCGAGGTATGCCGGCGAAGGCGCAACAGACAGGGATAATCTCGACAAGCTGATCGAAGCACTCAAAACGAAAGGAGTGCCGAAAACGGAAGCGTTCTACACCGCTGCCATTGCTGTTGTCGGACGCTATGGTGAGTATGTCGTGCATGGATGGATGTTTGGGGATGTCATCGATGAACGGCGGGGCGATAAGGGGTTTGGCTATGATCCGATCTTTATCCCTGAGGGCTACGATCAGACACTGGGGGAGCTTGATAGAGTGATCAAAGCAGAGATATCACATCGGGGAAAAGCCCTCAGGCTGGCCAAACCGATCATTCAGATGCTTTTAAATAAAGAAAAACGATAAAAGGTACAGCGATGCAAGACCAGGAGAGAGAAAAAAAACACTTTATGGAAGACCTGCAGACGATATATGATGAATTGCAGAAGCGTCAGGCCCAATTGAATGGGTACTATGCATTGATGGAAGGGGAGCACAAAGAGGCAGATACGGTCGTCACAGACTTTCTTTCTGACACAGAATTGGAGCGCAGCGACGAGAGTGCGATGGCAGCCTTGACACGGATCGTCAATCTCAGAGAGGATGCGCTGGAGCAGGTTTTGCAAAAGAGAGGCTTGAGTGATGATGAGGTGATCGCCAAAAGAGAGGAGGCGTATCTTTTCGTGAGCCGCTTTCATCGTGCACGCCACAAGGCACTGCTCTCCTGGATCGAAGAGCATCAGCTGCTTGATCCCTTTTATCGTGCGCTGATCAGGGGTGTCGATGCGGTCGGAGAGGCAATGAGTGGTTGGCAGAGTGCCTGGACAGCGCATATTATCCATGGTGTCAATCGCGAACTCTACCGAAGCTTCAACGGGGACGAAGAGAAGATCTTTGAGCTGCTGCAGAGAGAGGGGCTTTATGATCTGGATGAGGACGGTTGTGTCGGTGATCGATGCTACTCCGTACTGCATCGCGATGAAGAGGGTAACTATCAGCGGCTTTCGTACGCTGAAGCGTTCAGGGATGAGGTAAGCGGGATTCTCGCTGCACTCACCGAACTTATCAAGGCACTGGAGAGGGAGGAGGATACTGTTTTTGGCCAGAAAGCGCAGTGGATCACCTATCTGCTTGCGATGAAGATCGCTTTTGCGCACACAAAACCTGACGAGCTGATCCGTTATTGGGCTGATGTCGATCGTGCCTGGATGGCGATCACGACACCGCTTCAGATCGGACACCCGCTGGAGTATTATGAAGACCACTATCGGAAGGCCGTTGCGCTGGAGTGGGATCTGCGCATTGTCAACCCCAGGCTTCAGGAGGGATCCGATACCCGATCATCGATCAAAGCATTTGCGACCAAACTGGCAGAGAGTATCGGCGGCAATGCCCCCGAAGTCATCGCCAACAACCTGCTGCAGGTCGAAGGGACGCAGCTCTATATCGGACAGCCGGTACTCTACTACGGGGCAGAGTTCAATGGACTCTTTTCGGCGCAGGTCGTGCCCAATGACGAAACAGTCTCTTCCGAGCTGGGGAAAAAGATCTTTGCCTATGCAGACTTCGTGATCGCATCCAAAAAAGCCAAGCCGGCTATGCGGATCAGTGTCGAGACGATGGGGGAGGCATTTGTCAGAAAGCAGCGAAATTTGATCGAGAGAGAGCCGGCGCTGTGGCATAAGATCTATGATATCTCGACAATCGGTCACGAGTTTGGGCACATCCTCTGGATCGAAGGTGAGACAGAGAGTGCGATGAATGAAACAGGACAATTCAAAAATATCGAAGAGTTCAAAGCGACGACGGGCGGACTGATGGCGTTTTTTGACAATGAGATACCTGAGCTGAAAAAGCATATCGTAGATGACCTGGTCTCCCGTGCGATCGGTCTGATGTCCTGGCGGGGTGTCGGAGAGGTACTGCCCTACTACAGCGAAGGATTGATCCATCTCGATCTGCTCTTCAAGAGTGCGGTGATCAGTTACGACGAAACAATACGGATCGATTATGGGCAGTATGAGATGATGAAGGCGCACTATCAAGCTGCGTACCGTGATCTGGCATCACACTATTTGCGACAAGAAGATGCGGGCAATTACCTCTATCGCTATGTCATCAAAAAAGAGGGTATTTATCTGCCCAGAGATGAATTGGTACGTGAGTTCGTCGAACACTACTATCGTAGATACCGGGAGATCGGCCAGGAGACGGTGGTGTTGGCGTAGGCGCCCCACTTCCGGGAGTGCCCTTTACCCATCCCTAAATACTCTTTGGATATAATCTCTTCGATTATGTGATACTGTTTGTATGATCGAGAATAATGAAACTTGTTTCAAAATGATAGTAGGTAAAAGATAAACAATGATATTTGAACACGAAATTCCCAGCGGAAGCAGGCTCTACTTTGGCAAGAGTGCCAAAGTCAAACGAGAGATCGAACATATTGCCGGTGAGACCCTCGAAGCACTCGGTTTTGAAGAGATCGTTACGCCGATCTTCTCTTACCATCAACACGAGAGTTTTTCCAATCTCAAGCCCCTGATCAGGCTGAATGATGAGCAAAACCATGAAGTGACACTGCGTGCAGACAGTACGGTCGATGTGGTGCGTATCGTGACCAAAAGACTGGGGCGAAGCATGGAGTCCAAGAAGTGGTTCTATATTCAGCCGACCGTTACATTTCCTACCCGAGAGCAGTATCAGGTGGGGGCTGAGGTGATCGATGGAAGCTTTTCCGAGCTTGCCAATGTGACCGTGGAGATGATGAGAGCATTGGACCTGTCACCGATAATGCAGCTTGCCAATATCCGCATCCCGCATCTCCTCAATGAGAAGTATGGTATTTCACTGGATCTTCTGCGTTCGACCAATATTGAGAAGATTATGAAAGCAGATCTACCCTGGATCGAAAAGCTGGTACGACTCCACAAGGTGGAAGAGTTGTCTGATTTGTCATCCTTTCCGGACGATATTGCCGAGGAGCTGGAGTTGATCAAAAAAGCGGCAGAAGAGATTTGTTATGAAAATATTGTCATTTCACCGCTTTATTATGCAAAAATGCGTTATTATGAGTCATTGACATTCAAGATGTTTGAAGCAAACAGTCTCCTGGCGATGGGCGGTATTTATACTGTCGATGAGACGGAAGCGGCTGGGTTTGCGCTCTATACTGATGAGTGCATCACAAATAAAATGAGTAGGAAATAAAGATGAACAGCAAGAGAAACAGAGCAGACCTGATCGTAGGACTCCAGTGGGGAGACGAAGGAAAAGGCAAAATCGTCGATCATATGGCACAAACCCATGATGTGGTCTGTCGATTTGCCGGCGGACACAATGCCGGACATACGATTGTTGTTGATGATAAGACCTATGCGCTGCACTTGATCCCATCGGGTGTCTTGAATCCTAAAGCGATCAATATCGTAGGGAACGGTGTCGTACTCTCTCCTGCCGACTTCATCAAAGAGATGAACCAGTTCGATAAGCTGGAGGAGAGACTCTTTATTTCGGACAAAGCACATCTCCTGCTTCCTTACCATGCATCGATCGATCAGGCGAGAGAGCGTATGAAAGGGGACAGGGCGATCGGTACAACCGGCAAAGGGATTGGACCGGCCTATGGCGACAAGATTGCGAGAGTAGGGCACCGTGTCGGTGAGTTGCACCATCCCGAAAAGCTGATGCTCAAGATCCGACACCATTTTGAAGAGAATCGTGCGATTTTTGAAGCGATGGGTGTTGAGATGCCGGAGGAGAGTGTCTTGCTTGAGGAGCTTTTGGGATACCAGAAGGCACTGGAGCCCTATATCGTTGACACGACTCTGCTGGTCTGGAAAGCATTGGATGAAGGCCAAAAGATTTTGCTGGAGGGAGCGCAGGGCACGATGCTCGATATCGACCATGGTACCTATCCTTTTGTGACCAGTTCGACGACTGTCAGTGCCGGCGCCTGTAGCGGACTGGGGATCAACCCCAAGGATATCGGCCAGGTAACAGGTATCGCCAAGGCATACTGTACCCGTGTCGGCAATGGGCCTTTCCCGAGTGAAGATTTCGGAGACGATGGAAAGAGGCTGCGAAAAAATGGCCACGAATTCGGCACAACAACCGGTCGTCCGAGACGTTGCGGTTGGTTCGATGCTGTCGCGATGCGACATGCTGTGCGTATCAACGGTGTCGATCAGGTGGCACTGATGAAGCTCGATGTATTGGATGGTTTTGATGAGGTAAAAGTTTGCGTGGGATACGAGGTGGATGGTCAAGCGATCGATTATGTCCCCTATGATCTGGAGGATGCGACACCGATCTACCAATCATTCCCCGGCTGGGATAAGTCAGAGGGTGTTAGAGACTTTGAGGAGCTTCCCGCTACGGCCAAATCTTATATCCAGTCACTTGAGAAGATGATAGGTGCAAAGATAGGGATCATCTCTACAAGTCCGCAGAGAGAAGATACGATAGTAAGGAGGAGCTAGGATGAGACTCAAGCCGCAGCAGACAGGATATGTCGCAACAAAGATCGGTATCGATCTTGCCAATGCACCTTTTGTTACGATGCCTAAAGGCAGGGATGCCGTTGTCGAGGCAGTCAAAAAGGTGATTGATAAAAACCTCAAAAATGAGTATGCACTTGATGAAAAGGTCAAAGATATTATCGATGAAAACTATGACGAGATCGAGTTTCAGCATGCAGATGAGCGACAGCTCTTTTTTATGATCAAGAAGAAGATGGCGGCAGAGTATGGTGTCATCATGAACTATGATGATCGCTACAATGATCTGGCGCATACAATTTTGGATGAACTCTATGAAAACTATCTTATCGAGTACGAGGTCAATGAAAATCAGATCAAAAATGTGATCTTCAAAGCCTTCAAAGCATTTTCTGATGCCTATGATGAGATCGATGATATTGTGTATGACAAGATCAAGCATATGCAGCGGGAAGTTGTCCCGGGGAGTCAGGATTATGAGCTGCTCTATGAGCGCCTCTATCAGGAAGAGCTATCCAGGAGAGGAATGCTCTAGCAATGAACCATAGGCAATTAGCAGACAAAGAGAGGGGGAGATGATGGCGAAAGTTTCACTTTATTTTGAGAATGGAGTAGTGCTCGAAGCGGAGAGTTTTGGCGCAGAAGGTACAAGTGTCGGTGAGGTTGTATTCAACACTTCGATGACAGGCTATCAGGAGATCGTGACTGATCCGAGCTACGCGGGGCAATTTGTGACATTTACCATGCCTGAGATCGGAAATGTGGGCTGCAATGCACAGGATATGGAGAGCAGGGGTGCACACTGCAAAGGGATCATC
Organism: Sulfurovum sp.; assembly: GCA_024763175.1. Taxonomy (GTDB): domain Bacteria; phylum Campylobacterota; class Campylobacteria; order Campylobacterales; family Sulfurovaceae; genus SZUA-451. Next base: position 10,491 of record JANTGA010000019.1, on the reverse strand, counting down.
GTACGAAATTATCAGGCGCGCCCTTCCAATTTCAGGTCCGAAGAGGCACTGCATGAGCTCCTCGAAAAGTATGGTGTGATGGGTATTGCAGAGATTGATACCCGCCATCTGACCAAGATGCTCAGAGATGAAGGTGCGATGATGATGGTCGCATCGACAGAGACCCATGATGCTTCTGAACTCAAGACGATATTGGAATCTTCGCCGCGTATTGAGGAGATCAACTATATCGAACAAGTGAGTACGAAAGTGCCATATATCCATCACCAGGCACGCTATAATGCGATAGAGTTCCGCTATGAAGAGCCAAAAACGACTCACAAAATCATCGCTCTCGATTTTGGAATCAAACGCAATATTCTCAATGAGTTGACCAATGCTGGGATGGAAGTGGAAGTGGTGCCCAACTCGATGGAGGCAGAAACAATCATCTCCAGGTTCAAGTCCGGAGCGATCGATGGTGTCTTCCTCTCCAATGGCCCGGGAGATCCGCTGATCCTCAAAGCTGAGCAAGAGAAGATCAGGCAGTTGATCGCTGCGAAAGTGCCACTTTTTGGTATCTGTCTGGGGCACCAGCTTCTTTCCATTTCGCATGGCTATGATACCTACAAGCTCAAGTTTGGTCATCACGGCGGCAACCATCCGGTCAAAAATGAGCAGAAAGGTACAGTAGAGATTACTGCTCAGAACCATAACTACAATGTTCCTGACAACATTACAGAAGTAGCCAGGGTGACCCATACCAATCTCTTTGACGATACGATCGAGGGCTTGCACTACAATGATGCACCGGTCATGTCAGTACAGCACCACCCCGAAGCAAGCCCGGGGCCGCACGAGAGTGCCTATATCTTCTCTGATTTTGCAGAGATGCTGAAAAAGAGTTAGTGAGACTCCTTCAGTCCGGTCGTACCAGATGTTCGTGTGCTCTCCGTAGGGGTGCCCTTTATGGGTACCCGGATATTCCTCATATTGTGGAGACAATAAGACGCAAAACCTTTCAATTTGAAATTTTTTTCGCATTTTCACCAATTTCTCGTTAAGCTTTCCCTATGAATAAAAAAGAACGTCTCTATATTACTGATTTTATCGATGATCCTGCGATGACATACCCCTCCTACTATCTTTTGAGCAGGTCGATGCACGGCAACGAAATGCTCAGAGCAACGCTCGAAGCAATTCATCAGATCGAGTTCTCCTTCTATCATACCCCGGCCAACAGTGATGATATCTTTCATCTCTTGCAGTCGGGAGGGTTTCCTATCTTCAAAGAGAACTATGCTGTGGGGTATTTTGGTGGCCGTGTGATGTACCTGGAGCCGTACGGATGGAAAAGCATGCCGATGACAAAAGAAGCCTTTGAGATGGGAAATTGGCTGGTATTTTGACAAGAGAGAGCTTATGAGGATTTAGCACCTAATCACTACTATGCTAAAATACGCCCAAGTAAACCAAAAACAAGAGACTAAAGGGAAAAAGAGATGACTATTGCTATTTTGTTTGGCGGATCAAGTTTTGAGCACGAGATCAGTATCGTCAGTGCGATTACGATGAAGAAGGTATTGAAAAAAAGCACACTGACATTTATCTTTGTTGATAAGGATCGTAATTTCTATCTGGTTGACACAGCGGCGATGAAGTCCAAACACTTCAGTTCCGGTGCTTATAAAAAAGATAAAAAACTGACCCTGAAAAAAGGCGGTTTTTTCACCGAAGGAATCTTTGGCAGCAAAGCGCTTGGTATAGATGTCGCACTCAATCTGATCCACGGGCGCGACGGAGAGGATGGGAAGATCGCTTCCCTGATGGAGTTTTACGCTGTTCCTTTCATCTCTCCGCGTATGGAAGCATCAGCACTGAGTTACAATAAACTCTATACCAAGTTTCTTGCAGAGAGCCTGGGCGTCAAAGTGGTGCCCTATCAGCATCTCTCCAAAAACGACGAACGTGTGGTCACGCTCGACTATCCGGTCATCGTCAAGCCTGTACGGCTTGGCAGCAGTATCGGAGTGAGCATTGTCAAGAGCCCGGAAGCACTCGATTATGCGCTGGACACAGCATTTGAATATGACAATGATGTCGTCATCGAGCCCTTTATCGAGGGGATAGAGGAGTACAACCAGGCAGGATGCAAAACTGACGCTTGGGAACTCTCTATCATCGAGGAGCCTCAGAAGGAGGAGTTTTTGGATTTTGAGAAAAAATATATGGATTTTGCGCGTGACAGTCAGGTGATGGCAGCCAATATCAGCGATGACTTGCGCGAAGCGATTCGGGAGAGTTTCAAAAAGATCTATGATCCGCTTTTTCTGGGAAGTGTCATTCGCTGTGACTTTTTTGTCGTTGATGACGAAGTGTTACTCAATGAGATCAATCCGATCCCGGGATCTATGGCAAATTATCTCTTCGAAGATTTTGAAGGGATGATTGGGCGATTGGCACAAAATCTCCCCAAAGAGAAGAAGATTGCGATCGACTACAGCTATATCCACTCCATACAGCGTGCCAAAGGGAAAGCGTAAGCAGGTGTAAAATCATAATCTAAAATTATTTTGCTACAATTGTTTAAATGAAAGAGAGGAGTGTAGCAGATGAGAAAGATGTTACTTTTTTTGGCAAGTGCAGGAATATTGGTATCTGGAGAGATGGCGATGGATGCCCGGACAGGTTTGACGTGGCAGGATAATCGTTTTGTAGAATCTGAGAGAGTGACCTATGCACAGGCAGAAAAACTCTGCAAAGAGTTGCGTCTGGGAGGCAAAGACGACTGGCGTATCCCGACGATACGGGAACTTTTGTCGATCATTGATTATAAAAAGTATGACCCTGCTATCCTGAATGGCTTTAGCGTCGGCGAATCAAGTTACTACTGGTCTTCAACGCAATATATGGGAGACCCTGACAAAGTTTGGGGCATAGACTTCAAGGATGGGGCAGCCGATGCCAATGGCAAGGCATATGACCGTCGTGTTCGTTGTGTGAGGACAACAGCTCCCGTAAAGACCAAATAGTATGTTCTGGAGCGGCTATGCCATCAGTGGCGCCACAAAGGCATAGTGCGTTCGTCCCGCGACAATAATAGGACTAAATCTCTCCTCTTTAATCCCCAGCTGTAGGGATTTGAAACATATTTCATTAATCTAAACTTAAACTAACGTATTTCATTGGGTTACTTATAACTTAAGCTTTTTTTCCATTAAATCATCCTATAATTCACTGTTTAGTCTATTTTGGGCTATAAGAAATTTTTTCAAGGGGGTATTGCATGCAATCAAATGCGGCATTAGAATACGATTACACCGTAGCAAAACTGTTTACATATACAGCAATTTTGTTCGGTCTGATAGGAATGTTGATTGGTACGCTGATCGCGTCTCAAATGGCATTTCCGGAGTTGAACTATCTATTTGGTGAATATGGTACATTTTCAAGATTGAGACCACTTCATACCAATGTGGTAATTTTTGGATTTACAGTGAGTGGTGTCTTTGCGACATTCTATTATCTGGGACAGAGAGTTTTGAAAGTCTCTATGGCAGAGTCAAAGTTTCTGATGTTTATCGGCAAGCTTCAGTTTGTCCTCTATGTCATTTTGGCACTGGGTATGGTCGTGTCACTCCTGATGGGATACTCTACATCCAAAGAGTATGCTCAGATGGAATGGCCTCTTGACCTGTTGACTGTTGTCGTATGGGTACTTTGGGGGATTTCCATTTTTGGACTGATCGGTATTAGGAGAGAGAAGTCACTCTATATTTCACTTTGGTATTACATTGCATGTTTCCTGGGTGTTGCGATGCTTTATCTCTTCAACAACATGGAAGTACCTACCTATCTTGCTTCCGGCGGATTGGGAAGTATTATGCACTCCGTATCCATGTACTCCGGTACCAACGATGCATTGGTACAATGGTGGTGGGGACACAATGCAGTTGCATTTGTCTTTACTGTGCCTATCGTAGCGATGATCTACTACTTCCTCCCCAAAGAGTCCGGTCAGGCGATCTACTCTTATAAGCTTTCACTCCTCTCTTTCTGGGGATTGATGTTTGTTTATCTCTGGGCAGGATCTCACCACCTTCTCTACTCGACTGTTCCTGACTGGATGCAGACCATGGGGTCTGTCTTTTCAGTCGTATTGATTCTTCCATCCTGGGGTTCAGCGATCAACATGCTGCTTACGATGAAGGGTGAGTGGAATCAGTTGACTGAAAACCCACTGATCAAATTCATGGTATTGGCATCGACCTTCTATATGCTCTCTACGCTCGAAGGTCCTATCCAGGCGATCAAGTCCGTCAATGCCATTGCGCACTTTACTGACTGGATTCCGGGACACGTTCACGATGGTGTACTTGGCTGGGTTGCCTTTATGATCATGTCGGGACTGTTCCATATGGCGCCACGTATGTACAAGCGAGAAATCTACTCCAAGAAGTTGATGGAAGCACAGTTCTGGATTCAGACGACAGCGGTTGTTCTCTACTTTACCTCTATGTGGATCGCAGGAATCACACAGGGTATGATGTGGAGAGCAGTGGATGAGTATGGTAACCTGATGTATTCATTTATCGATACTGTTGCGGTACTTCACCCTTACTATGCGATCAGAGCATTGGCAGGTGTACTGTATGTGACAGGATTCGTGATGTTCGCTTATAACATGATCAAAACAATGAGTTCTTCCAGAGAATTGACGGAAGAGCCGCAGTTTAGATCACCTATGGCATAAGGAGGTAGGTTATTATGTTTCATTGGTTAGAAAAAAATCCATTCTTCTTCGCCGTAGGCGTATTTATCGTTATCGCATTTGCAGGTCTCATAGAGATCCTGCCAAACTTTGCCGAGGCTTCACGGCCAATAGCAGGACTCAAGCCTTATACAGTCTTGGAGCTTGCCGGCAAAAATGTTTACAAAAAAGATACTTGTATCGCGTGTCATTCGCAGCTGATTCGACCGTTCAAATCCGAAACTGATCGATATGGTCAAGTGTCACTTTCCGGCGAGTATGCATATGACAGACCATTCCTCTGGGGCTCCAAGAGAACTGGTCCAGACCTGCACCGTGTCGGTAATTACCGAACAACAGATTGGCACGAAAATCACATGTGGGACCCCAAGTCAGTTGTCCCGCAGTCCATAATGCCGGCTTATAAGCATATGTTTACCAACATAGCAGATATCGAGACAGCTTATGCAGAAGCAGTCACTGTCAAAAATATATTTGCTACACCTTATGGTGATGAAATCAAGGGTACCAAAGAAGCCTGGGAAGCATATAAGCCAAAAGTATTGGAAGAAGCAAAATTGATTGCTGCTGATATGAAAAATCAGGATGTGAAAGATGCAGTTGCCAAAGGTGAGATCCCGGAAATTGTAGCAATAATTGCATACTTGAATAGACTGAAGTAAGAGGGAAAAGAGTGGACATAAGAAATCTACAGGGCTATGCCAGTTTCTTTATGACTATCTTTTTGGTAATCTTCTTGTACGGATATATTATTCATCTGTACAGGAGTGAGAAAAAAGGTGAGAAGGACTATGAAAAATATGGGAACATTGCACTGGACGACGAAATCGACAGTACGCCCGTAGAGAGTGGTTCTGAGCACCAAAGTGAAAAACGAGGAGCAAAATAAATGAATTCGTTAATGATAAAGGGCCTTATCTTTGCAGCAGTACTGATCGGTGCTACGTTTGCAGTCGTTAAGTCTATGCATATCGATTTGAGTGATCCTATCAACATGATCACGCTGATTGGTGCGGTGGCCATTGCAGTCCTGACTGTAGGGGTTTCGATCAAGTATATCAACCAGATGAAAACAGACAAAGCGACAGGTGAGCTTGCTGATGAGAGCTGGGATGGTATCGGTGAGTACAAAAATGAACTTCCTTCCGGATGGGCTTTTTCCTTCCTTGGAACGATGATCTGGGCAATGTGGTATTGGATAGCAGGATATCCAGTCAATGCTTTCAGTCAAATCGGTCAATACAATGAAGAGGTATTGGCGTATAATGCAAAGTTTGAAGAGATTCATAAAAATGCGGATGCCGCAACACTGCAGGAGATGGGTGAGTCGATCTTTTTGGTACAGTGTGCACCATGTCATGGTGAAACGGGAGATGGACTCTCCGGGAAAGCACAGGACTTCAGCAGCAGAGAGAGTAAAGAGCAGGTCTTGGCTATCATCAAGAATGGTTCCGATCAGCTCAAGTATCCTATGGGTGCAATGCCTGCTGGCATGGCACAGGGTGCAGATGCGGAAGAGATCGCTGCTTATGTAGCCGGCGGGATGAAGGGCGAACAGCCTGCTTCGTTTGGTGTCTGCGCAGGATGCCATGGTGCTGACGGCAAAGGCAATGGCGGAACGGCTCCAAACATTGCAGAGTATGATCAGACACTCATAGAGCATGTTCTTGAGAATGGCAGAAAAGGTGCGATCGGTACGATGCCATCATTCAAAGGTAGATTGACTCCAGTGCAGAAAAAAGCATTGGCAACATACCTGAGTTCATTGAAAAGTTAGGAGTAAACTATGTCAACATCAGAAAATACAAACCGAGGCGTTTTTACGCTGAGTGGTGTAACGGGTATGCTGATTGCTACAGTATTGCTGCTTGCTATTCTGGCATTTCTCACGACGTGGGGTATCAATGTCCAGAGAGGAAGTGCGAGCAATTTTTACAATCCGGCACCTATCCTGGATATCAATAACTTGAAGGCAAACAGTGTGGATAACGCTAAATTTGCCTTTGAAGATGCAAAGTAAAGGATAAAAAATGATTACAATTATGGACAAAGTGTTGGGCTGGGGTATGTTTATCACAGCAATGTATACACTCTGGGCAGTCGTGACTGAAAATCACCTCTACGTAGGCTAATGATGACGCAGGCAAGAGTGGGGTTTTCCCTGCTTGCTTTGCTGTTACCACTTCTGTTAAACGCATCACACTTCATCATAAATGATTTATTGACACCCAAGGCTTCAGCTATCGTTGAAGAGATTGGTGACGAATTATCTTCAAAGACGGGAATCAGTCTCTATGTGATAGCGACCAATGAAAAGTTTCAAAAAGGTGCAAACCTTTTCACTTACAGTAAACAGTTTGACAGTAACTTGAGCAAGCCCAACATTATCTTGATCTTTGCGCCAAATAGCCTGAGAGTAGGGCTTGTTCCGTCTTCTGAGGAGTTGAGGGATTTATATGATGATAGTAGCGTGAAGGATGCTACGATTGACGTCGTCGCATCACAGGACAAGAACAGTAAGCGAGATAAATATACTATCGGTATTGTACAGGGATATTCGGAATTGGCAGATCAGATCGCAGAGGCCAAAGGGGTAAAAATGACAAAAACCCTCCCCAATGAAACACGTACAATTATTGGAGTCTTGAAATATTTTGTGATTTTGGGTACTATTCTGATTCTATGGATTTTGGTCCTGAGACCTATCATAATGAGGATAAAGAATGGCAAATAACAAGCATAAAACATATTGGCCACATATGATCGTTGGCTTTTTGATGCTGGCGATTGTATTGGGCTATTGGACTGTCAAGGCAGCAACATCAATGCCTGTACAAGAGACCAATGACTACATGATGAAATATCAGCAGTCTGATCTCAATATCAATGAGATACTTGAGAGTAAACAGAAGTTTGACAGCAAGTATCAAATTAGACTGATGGGTGCTGAAGAGATTACGGTGATGGACAATGTTAACAGCAAAAGAGCTCAGTCCAATCAGGTCAAATTGGCCATGGGTCCCAATCACTTCTCTTATGCTGTGACAGACAAGTCAGGCAATGCAGTGAGAGACCTCAACGTGAGCTTCCTTTTGACACGTCCGCACACAGTCGCCGATGATCAGATGATCGAAACTGTTTTGATGAGTGGCGACACATATGTCACACCGGAGATCAACATCACAAAACCGGGACGCTACACACTGCAGCTACGCGCCAAAGCAGGAAATATGACCGGTTATTCACAACTCGAGGCTTATCTGAAGCCCAAGAAGTAGCGAACCGCATCTATCATAGTGCCTCGTACTTTTTTAGAAAATAGATAGCGCGGATATTCCAGTCCGTGCTGCGTATTTCTCCATATATTTGGTTATACTCATCTCTATGAAAAAATTACACATCTACCCCACCTCCAGAGCGTTGCGTACTGTCTCCAAAAAACAGCAGGAGGAGAATGCATTTTTGCCTACTTTGATGCGTATGGATGAGTTTGAGCATCGTGCGATTCTGATCCCCGGCTACAAAATGGTTGACCCGCTGCAGCGTATCATCTACTTGCAGGAAGCATCCGCCTTTGAAGCCTTTGAGACGTTGAGAGTCGATCGTGAATTGATACGGTTCTTTACCAAAAGTGATGCGATTTTCAAATTTTTTGAAGAGCTTGCGCAGGAAAAGGTTGATTTTTCTACGCTCGCAGAGGCAGATGCCTATGCTGAGTTTGACACGCATCTCTCTATCCTGGAGAGACTCCTGGAAAATTATCGCAGGATACTCGAAGCAGAGGGGCTGACAGACAAGATGCTGATCCCTGGCAGTTATCAGCTGAACGAAGGGTTTCTCGAGGGCTACGAGGAGATCGAACTCTATCTGGAGGGCTATCTGAGCCATTTTGAGCTGGATCTTCTAGTTTCTATAGCGCAGAAGATACCACTGAGTGTGCACTACACAACAAGCAGTTTCAACCAAAAGATGATCGAGTGTTTTGAAGCATACGGGATAGTATTGCCTCGGGATTCGCGGGTCAGTTTCAGCCTGAGCAGCGTAGAGGTGCGCTGCGCGGAGCCCAATGATGCTTTGCCGAGTACAGAAGTGATACAGGTTGAAGAGCGCTATGAGCAGATCAGTATCGCCTTTGAAAAGATAGAGCAGTTGGTGCGTTCGGGCATCGATCCGGAATCGATTGCCCTGATCCTGCCGGATGAATCGATCAAAGAGAGTTTTGCACTTTTTGATCGATTGCATAACCTCAACTTTGCGATGGGATTTGACTATCAAAAAGGCAGCGCCTACAAACGGCTGGAAGCACTCTATAGGCACTGGCAGGACTACGATAGAGAGAGCTATCGTCTGCTGGAGCGCTATGCGTTGCCGGTTGATATGATCGAGAGCCTGTCTGCTTCGCAACAATGCGATGCTGCATCATTCTTCACGCTGCTTGATCGTATGGGGCTGCTGGACTCTTCTCTGGCGACCACGCAGGGAGCCGTATGGGAGCAGGGAGAGGAGCAGGTTTTTGAAAAGCAGCGCTACTTCCTAAAGCTCTTCAAGCAGGAGAACTTTAGCCTGAGAGATTGGCTTTTTCTCTGGATGAAATCGCTCTGTGAAATCACCCTTGATGATATTCGCGGCGGAAAGATCACCGTGATGGGGGTACTGGAGACCAGAGGGGTGCAGTATGATGCAGTCGTGATTGTCGATTTCAACGAAGGCATCGTGCCGGCCAGCTCCGCCAAAGATCAGTTTCTCAATACATCCGTACGCGCATTCGCCGGCCTGCCGACACAGGCTGACAGAGAAGCACTCCAAAAGCAGTACTACAAGCGGCTCCTGGAGCAGGCAGATCGGGCGGTGATACTCTACTGCAGCAGCGAAAACAGACTCCCGTCCAAATTTCTCTACGAGTTGGGGATGGTGCATAGCGACAAGGTCCCCTCTCAGCTCTCGCTGCTCTATCCTGAAGCGGTGCAGATCAAGCCCGCCGAAGATCCCGTGGTAGAGCACTTCAATGCCGGGGAGATCGTCTGGTCTGCCTCACGGCTCAAAACATGGCTGGCGTGCAAGCGCAAATACTACTATCGCTATATTCGCAGGATCGAGGCACGCAAAGAGGAGGAGCTCAACGAAGGCTCCTTTTTGCATCATCTGCTGGACCATCTCTACCGACAGAGAGATCACTACCGCTCTGTCGACGAGATGCAAAAGGCGATCGACCAGCTGCTGGACCAGCTGTTGCCTATGAAGGATGCCAAAATCGCTTATCAAAAACTGCTCTGGAGAGAGAAGCTCAAGGGGCTGATGGAGGCAGAGGTGAAACGTTTTGAGGCGGGGTGGAGAGTCACGGCGCGTGAACTGGAAGCAGCAGGAGAGATCGGTGGTCTGCGATTTAAGGGGCGCATCGACCGTATTGATCAGCGTAGCCAGCACGAAACGACAACACGCATCATCGACTACAAGAGCGGTTCTATCCAGGAGGCCAACAAGAGCAAAAACATCGAAACACTCAGTGATTTTCAAATGAGTATCTATGACCACCTGCTTCGCGACCGCTATCCAAATCTATCCCTCTGGTTTATGCAGATCTTTGAGCGAGGAAGAGTCGAAGAGATCACAGCCCTGGAAGAGAAAAACAGGCTGCTTGGAGAGCATATCGCCAAGCTGAAGCAGACGAGAGGATTTGTGGCGGTCAAATGTGATGTGATGAAGCATTGTACGTATTGTGAGTTTGCTTTGCAGTGCGAGAG
>JANTGA010000018.1 GCA_024763175.1 Sulfurovum sp. | reverse complement strand
GACATCAAAGACTCGAACAAGTCTGAGTATCCCAAACTCAGGACCCTCAGACTTGTCTGGGGCAAATTTTGAAACATTAGGGCGGGGTAAACTATGATGACTATGTTCACTGGAATGGAGAGTGGGAGCTGTACTGTGCGTAACGCGCACCAATTATCCTTTTTGTTGATCAGAGCACATCACTGCAAACCTAAAAATGTCAATACTCTCTCTTTTATGTATTTGTGAAAAGGATTCCATCTTTGTCTTAGGATGACAGAGGGGGTGATCTCCAATACAGAAGACTCTCCATAGATTGCCAAATGACCCAATTGTATGCCCGGACTTTTCGCTGCATTCTCGCCTCCATACAGAGGGTCATCTTCAGGAATGGGCATGGCCAAATGAGAAAGTGAAAAAAGTGATTTTGGCCAATAGTAGGGTAGGCCTTTTACAGCTTTATGATTTGTGACCAAGTTAAGCCTTCCGTTGCTTGAATTGAGATCAGTAATGAGATCAAACTGATAATTGGAGCCTGCAGAATTTTCTTTCAGGTACTCTATGGAATGGGCTACATTTGCTTTGACAAGCAGATTGAGGCTGAAGTGATTGTTGATGTCAAACAGTACAAGCGCGTGATCGCCTTTGGGAAGACGTTTGTAGAGGTTATTGACAGTGTCAGACACGGAAACTGTCTTGTCAATGATAGATTGGAAACTTAAAACAGGTGGAAACTCTTTGGTATGTTGTCTCTGCGCACTATAGTCATCAAACTGTTTTTGTACCTCTTTGCATATACGATAAACCTGATCTCCGGCATCGACAGCAAAGGAGTTATATTTAAATGGGTCATATTCAGGGGCAATGGTGTTCCATTCCAGTTTTGGCAGATCAAAAAAGTGTCCTATGCGACTTTGCCAGACAGCCAAAGGGGCTGCCTTGCTTACACCAATAGCAGGAGAATAGAATACGAGACTTGAAGGAAGTGTCAATGTATTGTCCTTAAGTGCTGTCAATGTATAGTTCAATGCCAGTGGCGCACCAGTGGAGTAACCCATAATATGTATAGGTTTGTCTCCTAGTTTTTGGGTGAGTCGTTTCATCCCTATTTTTACAACAGCTGCCATATCTTGCCATTTGACTTCTGTGAGACCTGAAGGAACCGTGCCATGACCAGGCATACGCATAGCCACTACCCAAACACCTTTTCTCTGCAGATACTCTGCCTGTGCATGCAGACTATAGGGCGAGTCAGACATACCATGCAAGAGCAGCACGCCCATCTTGGGATCTTTTACAGGTAGTTCAAAACTTCTATTCCAGGCTTTACTCCAGCGCTTGGGGTCAGAAAAACTCTTTTTGGTATAACGATTAATAGAGTTTTGTTCTGCCTTTGGGACCTTATCATAGACTTCACTGTCGAGCTCTTGAAATAATCTGTTCTCCAAGGCCACGTAGGAATCAAAATCTTCTATGTTCGAATGCCTCGTAAATTCATTTTTGAGTACAGTGGTGTGCCAGATAGAAAGAGAAGGAAGAGACTGCATATACAAAATAAAGGCTACAACTCCAACAACCAACACACCTAAAAAAGAGATCCAAATGAGATAAGTGACCTTGCGGATGGACCACCAAGGGGCTTTTATCCAATTACTTTCAAGTATACGCATGCGATTTCCTTTGTCGGGTTTTTGTAAATACTTGATTGTAACTCTGTTATTCTCCAATATTACCAATTTATCGATAGAGCTTGATGATCTTGCTTAATGTTTTTTGTATGAGTTTATTTATGTGTCACGTAACGGGGGCACGAGTGTTTTGCTATACCTCTTGTAACTGCTTTCTTAGCAATGCACTGATAAGTGTTTGATATGGTACCTTTTGTTCACTTGCTAATTTTTTAAAATATAGAACAATATCATTATCCAATCTTATTCTTTTCATCGCTCCACTCAAATTGCACCAGCGAACCTTTTTCTGATATTTTAAATTATAGCATTTTGTATTTACAATATCAATGTTTACGTGTAATGTGAGATACATTAATATAGCTCATTGTAAATGTTAGGACACAAGTCTGTAGAGACTGCAATGGTATAGACCAATGTAGCAGCAGAGATGAATACAGGAAAGCTTCAAAAAATGCTTTGGAGACGGCTCTCGCGGCCATTCAGGAATCTCTATTCTTGCATTCGATAGAATAAACCCCAATTATAAAAACCAGGAGAAAGAATGAAAAGAGCATATAACTTTGGGGCGGGGCCGTCTGCGATACCAACGGAAGTACTGGAAGAGGCGCAAAAAGAGCTGTTGGACTACAATGGTTCAGGGATTTCGATCATGGAAGCTTCACATCGATCCAAGATGTATGATGAGGTGCATAACGGAGCGATCGCGATGATGAGAGAGCTTTATGAGATACCTGAAGATTATGAAGTCTTGTTTCTCCAGGGGGGTGCTTCGCTGCAGTTTGCTATGGTGCCGATGAATCTGGGTATGGGTGGCAAAGTAGAGTATGCCAATACGGGAAGCTGGTCGAAAAAAGCGATCAAAGAGGCAAAAGTGCAGGATCTCAATATCGAAATTGTCGCCAGCTCGGAAGAGACTGCCTTTGATAGAATTCCTGAGAATATCACGTTTGGTGATGATGCGGATTATGCGTATATCACATCCAACAACACGATTTATGGAACACAGTATCGCACCTATCCCAGTACAAAAGCACCGTTGGTCGTAGATGCCTCCAGTGATATCTTTTCTCGTCCTGTCGACTGGTCAACAATCGATCTGATGTTTGCCGGAGCCCAGAAGAATGCCGGCCCATCCGGTGTCACGATCGTGATCATCAAGAAGGAGCTGCTGGGCAGAGTCAAAGCATCCGTGCCAACAATCCTGCAATACAAAACCCATGCAGAAAACAACTCTCTTTACAATACACCGCCGACGTTTGGTATCTATATCCTCAACCTTATTATGAAGTGGATCAAAAACAGTGGCGGCATCAAGGCGATCCAGAAGATCAATGAGGAAAAAGCGGCACTGCTCTATGGCGCGATCGATAACAGTAACGGCTTTTATGTCGGGCACGCACAGAAAGATTCACGCTCGCTGATGAATGTCTCTTTCAACATCAAGGACAAAAATGCCGAACTCGAAGCAGCGCTCATCAAACGCACAGAAGAGAGTGGGATGATCGGCCTCAAAGGACATCGCTCTATCGGTGGCCTGCGTGCTTCGATCTACAATGCAGTGAGTATGGATGCTGTCAAAGCGCTGGTCGAACTGATGGAAACGTTCGCAGCAGAAAATCAGTAAAAAAGGGTCAGTATGTTCAAGATTCAGACACTCAACAAAATCTCTCCCAAAGGCTTGGATCTCTTCACTCGTGACAACTATGAAGTTGCCAGTGAGATCGGCACCCCTGATGCCATCGTGCTGCGCAGTTTCAAAATGCATGATATGGAGTTGCCTCAAACACTCTGCGCCATAGCCAGGGCAGGGGCAGGAACCAACAATATCCCTATCGATCGCTGCTCTGAAAAAGGTATCGTCGTCTTCAATACGCCGGGTGCCAATGCGAATGCGGTCAAGGAGATCGTACTGGCAGGACTGCTGCTCGCTTCACGCGGTATCATCGAGGGAGTAGAGTGGGTGCAGAGCATCAAAGAAGAGGGTGACAAGGTGCCCGCTCTGGTCGAAAAAGGCAAGTCGCAGTTTGCAGGACATGAGATCAAAGGCAAAAAGCTCGGTATCGTCGGCCTGGGTGCGATCGGGGCGATGGTCGCCAATGATGCGCTGGCTCTGGGTATGGAGGTGATCGGATATGACCCCTACCTCTCCGTAGATGCTGCCTGGGAACTCTCCAGTGATGTCCAAAAAGCGACGGGGCTTGAGACACTCTTGTCTGATGTGGATTATCTGAGTATCCATGTCCCTCTTCTGGAGAGCACGAAAGAGATGTTCAACAGTGAAAAATTTGCGATGATGAAAGAGGGTATCCGTATCCTGAATTTTGCTCGAGGCGGCTTGGTCAACAATGATGATATCAAGGCAGCATTGGCATCGGGCAAAGTTTCAAGCTATGTGACAGATTTTCCAAGTGCTGATCTGCTCGGCGTGAAGGGTGTGATCCCTATACCGCACCTGGGCGCTTCTACGGCCGAGTCTGAGGAGAATTGTGCCGTGATGGCAAGTCAGCAGATCAAAGATTTTCTTGAAACGGGAAATATCAGGAATTCTGTCAACTTCCCCACCTGTGAACTGCCGGTAAAAGCGGGATACAAGAGATTGATCATCGCCAACAAAAATATTCCGAATATGATCAGTGAAATCACCACTTCTCTGGCGGACAACGGCATCAATATCGGCGATATGCTCAATAAGAGCAAGGGCGATATCGCTTATAATATCATCGATGTCGATGGAGAAGTAGGCAGCGAAGTCCTGGATAGACTGCTCGAGATCAACGGCATCATTTTTGCCAAGGTGATCGGCTAAATCACCCACAGGCTCTGATCAGCCCAGTATGTCAAGGGGATGGGAGTATTTTTCTGCTGTGAAGGGTTCGAAGTTCGCTTTGTAATGCTTGTAATGAGCTGAATTTTGATGCCCCTCAAGTGCTGTTTCATTTTCCCAGCTTTCGATCACGACAAAGGTGGTCGGCTTGTCCTGCATCTGATAAATATGATAAAGCAGGCATCCCTTGGAGTTTTGTGATGGCTTAACCATCGTTTTCAGCAGAGCTTTGAGCTCTTCAACGTTCTCTTCTTTGGCAACAAAAATAACCTGTTTTGTAATAGACATATCGTTTCTCCTAGATATTTTTGGTTAAATATACATTAGATGCACTTAAGGGGACTTTTTTGCTCCCTGTCACCTGCTGGATTATTTCTGTTACAAAATATATTTCTGCTATAATTGATCACCACCAACAATAGGAGTATGAAAGATGAAGAAGTATACTATATTCTTTTTACTGTCTCTGCTTATCGCCATCAACAGTTTTGGAAATAACAAGAAGAGCGGTAGTGTGATACTGGACAAGCGAAATGGTATCTATTGGCAAGACAACCTCTCTTCCCAGAAAAGTTCAGAAGATTGGGATGACGCTATTTTGTATTGCGATCAACTTTCTCTGAACGGGATTAAGCATTGGCGATTGCCGACATTTGAAGAGCTCTTCTCTATCGTGGACTACACCCGTGTCCATCCGGCTATTCATCCCTTTTTCAGCTTTGTAGATGAGGGAAGCTACTGGACTTCGACAGATTTTGCGGCGACAGAGGCGCGTGCCTGGACCATTGATTTTCGTACCGGCGAAACGTACTATAGCTACAAAACCACCAATCATACAGTCCGCTGTGTCAAAAATATACCGGCCAAATCTACAAAGGAGAGTAAATGAAACCATACCTACTGTTGTTGACTGTCGCCAGCTCACTGTTGTTTGCAGTATCATCCAAGCAGGATGACAAAACGGGATTGATATGGCAAGACAATCATGATGTCCTCAAAGTAACAAAAACGCATGCAAAAGCCATAGAGTATTGCCAAAAACTAAAACTTGACGGTTTTGAAGATTGGCGCTTGCCTACGCTTGCGGAGACCTATACTATTGTTGATGTGCGTGTAGATCGGCCGGCACTCAAAAAAGGCTTTGAAGTGCGTATCGATGATCGCTTCTGGACAGCGACACCCTTTGCCGGCAATCCCAAAAAAGAGGCATGGCGAATCTCCATGAGTTATGGCGAAGCAGAACCTTATAACAATACACGTACGTATCATGTGCGTTGTGTCAGAGGCAGCGTTGCACGATAGATTTTCCTATATCAAGGCAGAGGTCGCATATGCTTCATCCTGACAAATGTACCATCGGTAAAATTGTAGAAGAGGCTCTGCACTACAAAAGCGCTCTGCTCAAGGGAAACCTGGTAGCGATTCTTGCGACGCTGATCACCGTGGCGATCCCGCTCTTTATTCCTGTTCTGGTCGATGAGCTTTTGCTTCACCAGGGAGACAAAATGACAGGTTGGGTGCGGGACCATATCTTTGCGATGTCTCTTGGCGGCTATGTACTCTTTTTCCTGATTCTGACATTGGTCCTGCGTTCGGCCAGCTTCCTGCTGAATGTGATCCAGGTCAAAACCTTTTTGGGGATCTCCAAGGATATTTCACTCCATCTCCGCCAGAGAGCTGTCGAACATCTCAAAAGGGTTTCACTCAAAGAGTATGAGATGGTTTCTCCGGGGGCAGTGACCTCCAAGCTGGTGACAGATGTCAATACGGTCGACAGTTTCATCGGTACTACGATTAGCAAATTTATCATCTCTATCCTCACGCTGCTCTTTACAGCCGTGGTACTGCTGCTGATCAACTGGAAACTGGCAATCTTCATCCTGGTAACCAATCCAGTCGTCGTCTTTTTCACGGCAAAATTTGCCCGAAATGTAGGAAAACTGAAACGCAGAGAGAATAGTGCGATCGAGCTTTTCCAATCATCCCTGAATGAAACGCTGGAGCTTTTTCATCAGATCAAGGCAGCGAACAAGGAAGCTTTCTTCTTCTCCCGCATCAATGATCAGGCAGAAGCACTGCGGGATACTTCCATCGAATTTGGCTACAAGAGTGACAGGGCGATACGCTTCTCCTTCCTGATCTTTCTGGGCGGCTATGAAATCTTCCGTGCGGTGAGTATATTGGCAGTAGCCTATACCGACCTGAGCGTCGGGCTCATGCTGGCTATCTTCGGCTATCTGTGGATCATGATGACACCGACACAGGATATCATCAACTTTCAGTATGCCCTCTCCAATGCCAAGGCTGCCTGCAAGCGGATCAATGCCATCTTCGCGATGGAGCAGGAGCCGAGAGTGGAAGCGAGTGCGAATCCCTTCGAGGGCAAAGAAGCAGTGGGGATCGAAGTCCGGGAACTTGACTTTTCTTATTTTCCCGATAAGCCGATCCTTCGCAGTATCTCTGTGAAGATTCCCAAAAGTGCCAAGGTGGCGCTGGTCGGTGCAAGCGGCAGCGGGAAGACAACACTGGCCAATATCCTGGTCGGATTTTATCCGATCGAAGAGGGTGAAATACGTTATGGCGGCATATCCGAAAAAGAGATCAGCCTCGCCATCATCAGGGAAAATGTCCATTTGATCTTGCAACATCCTAAACTCTTTAATGATACAATGCGTTTTAACTTGACGCTGGGAAACAGTTACAGCGATGAGGAGATCAGTCGTGCACTGACGATTGCGCAGCTGGATGAAGTCGTCACCTACCTGAGTGAAGGACTGGAAACACTGGTGGGAAAAGACGGTATCAAATTGAGCGGTGGACAGCGACAGCGTGTGGCGATCGCCAGGATGGTGTTGAGCGATCCCAAAGTGGTCATACTTGATGAATCGACGTCCGCCCTGGACGTCCACACAGAGGCGAGGCTTTTTGAGGCGCTGAGGAAATTCCTGGAGACCAAAACCGTCGTCACGATCGCCCACCGGCTCAGTACGATCAAGAGTGCCGAGCTGATCTATGTCCTGGAAAACGGCGAAGTGATTGATAGTGGAACCCCCCGGGAGCTGATGCAAAAAGACAGTAGCTACTTCAGCACGATGATTTAGCATAGAAGCAGTGTGTCGTTTTGACAATATAGAAGGAAATAAATGGATATAGTTCAGGCGATAATCATAGGGATTATTGAAGGTTTTACAGAGTTTTTGCCCATCTCTTCGACAGGGCATATGATCGTAGCGAGTCATTTTCTCGGGATCGAAGAGACGGCACTGGTCAAAGCGTACGAGGTCATTATTCAGTTTGCCGCTATACTTGCCGTGATGCTGATCTACCACGACAAGCTCAGTTTTGCCAAGATCGAACTCTGGAAGAAGCTGATATTGGCATTTCTGCCGCTGGCGATTGTCGGTTATATCTTCAAAGACCAGATCAAGGCACTCTTTTCGATCGAAGTGGTCGCGATCATGTTTATCGTGGGCGGTGTGATCTTCCTCATTATCGAGCACTACTACAAAGAGGAGAAAAGCCATACAGTTGATGTCGAAAAAGTCAGCTACAAGCAGGCACTCTGGGTGGGGATTGCACAGATTTTTTCACTTATCCCCGGGACCAGCAGAGCGGGAGCGACGATTGTCGGCGGTCTGTTGACAGGGATGGACAGGAAGAGCAGTGCAGAGTTTTCTTTTCTCCTGGCGATTCCGGTGATGGCAGCTGTCAGCGGCTATGATCTACTGAAACATTACAAAGATTTTGCCGATGCCAACTGGATTGCTTTTGCGATCGGATTCGTTGTTGCTTTTGTTGTTGCCTATCTGACGATCAAACTCTTTCTGGCGTTTCTGCAGCGCTTTACTTTTGTCTCTTTCGGAATCTATCGGATCCTCTTCGGTCTGATTTTGCTGCTGGTCATTTAGTGGATTTATAGAGCCTCCTTCAGGAGTCTCTCTTAAGTTCAAAAAAGCTATTTTTTGGACATTCACGGGGGCTTTCCCCGTCTTAAAGGTTTAGCATGACATTTAATGAGTTTGATTTTCATCCTGATATACGCAAAGGTGTGAAAATAGCAGGCTTCAGGGAGCCGAGTCCCATCCAGAAGATGGCGATCCCGATCATTGCTGAGGGCAGTGATATGGTGGGGCAGGCACATACCGGTACAGGAAAAACAGCAGCATTTGGCTTGCCAATGATGCACAAGATTGCCAGCGGAGAGATAGAGCGTGCCTTGGTGATCACACCGACGAGAGAACTGGCGACACAAGTGAGTGATGAGCTCTATCACTTGGGACGATTTTCCGGGATCAGGACACTCACGGTCTATGGCGGTGTCGGCTATGGACGGCAAATCGCGCTCATCCACAAAGGGGTACAGATCGTTGTAGCGACACCCGGCAGGCTCAAGGATCTCTACAGAAAAGGGAAAATCGATGTTTTCAATCCCGAAATCGTCGTCCTGGATGAAGCAGATGAGATGCTTGACATGGGTTTTCTCGAAGAGATCAAGGAGATCTTTGAATATATTCCGCAAAACAGGCAAACACTGCTCTTTTCTGCCACGATGCCTGAGCCAATCAAAGAGTTGGCAGAAGATGTGCTCTATAATCCGGAATTTATATCCGTAGTCGGCAAGGAAGATGCGACAACCAACAATATCATCGATCAGCGCTATTACGTCATCAATGAAAATGAGCGGGATGATGCGATTGTAAAGCTTCTGGAGACAGAGGATACAGACAAGTGTCTTATCTTTTGTCGTATGAAGCGAGAAGTCGATCGTTTGAGTGAATATCTTGCAGCACAGGGCTTTAATGCCCGGGGATTGCACGGTGATATGGAGCAGCCTGAACGCGATGAGGTGGTCAGAGGATACCGAAGAGGACAAGTTAAAATATTGGTTGCAACCGATGTCGCATCCAGAGGACTGGATGTCAAAAATGTCAGTCACGTCTTCAACTATCATATTCCTTTCGATCCTCAGAGTTATGTGCACCGTATCGGAAGAACAGGCCGTGCAGGCAAAAGCGGTCAGGCGATCACACTGGTTTCTACCGGGGAGTTCAAAGAGTTGCAGCGTATCCAGAAGGAGGTCGGTGCCGAGATGCGATTGGCGACGATCGACAATGGTGCCGGCATCAGCGAAGAAGCTGTCGAGAGTATGACTGAAAGAATACGCAGCATCGATATCCATCCTGAGGTGAATATGCTCATCGATAGGGTGTCGGATATAGACCAGGAGCTTCTGCTCAAAAAAGTCATCTCATTGTTGATGGATAGTACAGAGGGTACTTTGGGTGAGAAGATTGGTTTGGATCAGAATATGGTCGATGAAATGATGGAAAATTTACAAGACGAAGCACGTTCAACACGGACTAAAAATCGCAGAAAAAGACGGCATTAAGGTGGTGATTTTGAAGCATTCACGAGAGATGCCTATCGTTTTACAGGCTGTTTAAGTTGGAATAAGCAAAATTGTTTTAAAATTAAGAAATCAAAGTTATAAGAAGGTTATCTGATGGAAATTGATCTAGTCGGTGAAAGTCTTAAGTTTATGGTGCTGGGAATGATTGTCGTATTCGTCTTTCTGGCAGTGTTGGTTCAGCTGATGAAGCTGCAGGCGAAGCTCATTGAGAAGTACTTCCCGGAGAAGGAGCCTGCTCCAGTGACGGCGAAGCCGGCAGTTTCCGTAGTGGATGACAAATCTAAAATGGCTGCCATTATCGCTGCGATTACAGAATTAAAAAAAACCAAATCATAACAAAAAGGTAGAAAAATGGCAAAAAAATATATTGATGTGATGGATACTACTTTCAGAGACGGTTTCCAGTCCGTCTTTGGCGGACGTGTTTTGATGGATGATTTTTTTCCTGCTGTCGAAGCAGCGAAAGAAGCGGGTATCAAACACTTTGAATTTGGAGGCGGTGCCAGATTTCAAACCCTTTACTTCTATCTGCAGGAGAATGCTTTTGAGATGATGGATCGATTTCGTGATATCGTCGGTCCCGAGGCCAATCTCCAGATCCTTGCGCGTGGTATCAATACAGTGATGTTGGATACCGCCAGTCGTGAAATGATCGATCTTTTCGCTCAAATGTTCAAAAAACACAGTACAACAACTGTTCGTAACTTTGATGCACTCAATGATGTAAACAATCTCATCTACAGCGGTGAATGTATCAAGAAGAGCGGGATGAATCATGAAGTGGTTGTGACGATGATGGATCTGCCACCGGGTTGCAAGGGAGCACATGATGTCCCCTTCTATAAAAAGACGTTGACAAGTATTCTCGATAGCGGGTTGGAGTTTGATTCAGTCTGTTTCAAAGATGCCAGCGGTACTTCCAATCCGCACAAAGTCTTTGAAACGATACAGATGGCCAGAAAACTTCTGGGTAAAGATACACATTTGAGACTGCATACCCATGAGACAGCCGGTGTCAGTGTTGCATGCTATCTCGCGGCACTGGAAGCGGGTGCGGATGGTATCGACATGGCAGCTGCACCAGTCAGCGGCGGAACCAGCCAGCCTGATATTTTGACGATGCTCCATGCGACCAAGGGTACAGACTATAACCTTGGTGATTTGGAATTGCCGAAGGTACTGAAGTATGAAGAGAGGCTTCATCAATGTCTGGATGATTACATGATCCCGCCTGAAGCGACTCAGGTTTCGCCGTTGATTCCATTTTCCCCTATGCCTGGCGGAGCTTTGACAGCCAATACGCAGATGATGAGAGACAGCGGAAACCTTGATAAGTTCGATGAAGTCATTCTGGCGATGAAGGAAGTGGTGGAGAGAGGTGGATACGGTACATCTGTGACACCGGTCAGCCAGTTCTACTGGCAGCAGGCATATGCCAATGTGATGTTCGGACCGTGGAAACAGATCGCGCCGGGATATGGCCGAATGGTTCTTGGTTATTTTGGCAAGACGCCCGTTGCTGCTGATCCTGAGATTGTTGCTTTGGCCGAAAAGAAACTCGACTTGGCACCAACGACAGAAAATCCTCTCGACATCGCTGATCGTGATGAAACGAAGTCGATCAAGCATTGGACGAAAGTTTTGGAAGATGAAGGATTGGAGACAACGGATGAGAATATCTTTATTGCAGCATCTTGCGACAAGAAAGGTATTGCGTTCCTCAAGGGTGAAGGCCCGATGATGGTGAGAAAAAAGAGTGAAGAAGAAAATACTAATAGTGGAGATGTAGATATGGCAGGGAATTATACAGTAGTAGTGGATGGCAAAAAGTACAGTGTTCAGGTAGCTGAAGGAAATGCAGATATTCAAGTGACAGAGCCAGCTGCACAGCCGGCAGCACCTACGGCGGCATTGGTAGAAGGTGGAGAGGGAAGCGAAAAGATACATTCTCAAACACCGGGTAATGTCTGGAAAATCCTTCTCTCTCCGGGAGAAAGTGTCAAAGAGGGTGAGAAGATCATGATCCTCGAGGCGATGAAAATGGAAATCGATATCACTGCACCAAAAGATGGTATCATCAAATCTATCAATGTCAATGTTAATGATGCCGTCAACGATGGACAGCTTCTCGCTACAATGGAGTAGAAATGAAACTGAAAAACTTCTTTTTAATGCTGATGTTCGTTTTTGCGGCATTGAGTGTAAGTGTGCAGGCGAGTGAGCATGCACAGGAAAAGGTGACACAAGAGCAAGCCGCCCAGGAGAGTACCTATGAGCCCAAAGGGATTGGCCATATGCTCGCCAGCTTTTATGGTACGACAGGACTCAAAGCGATACTGGAGCCTCATGAGGGCGTGACAAACGGTGAGGGCGAGGAGATGAGCCTCTTCGCTCAGGGCTGGGGTCGTGTGATGATGTTTGCCATCATCTTCCTGCTCTTCTATCTTGCCATTGCCAAAGGATTTGAGCCGTTACTGTTGCTGCCTATCGCGTTTGGCGGTTTGCTTGCCAACATACCGATCGCCAATATGACGAGTGAACATGGAATGCTGGGAATCATCTACAATATGGGTATTGCCAACGAATTCTTCCCGCTGCTGATCTTTATGGGTGTAGGTGCGATGACTGATTTCGGTCCTCTGCTTTCGCGCCCCAAGACGGCGCTGCTGGGTGGAGCGGCACAGTTTGGTATTTTCGGTTCACTGGTTGGTGCGGCAGCACTTTCCCAATACACCGGAATGGTTGACTTCACACTGAAGCAGTGTTCAGCGATCAGTATCATCGGTGGTGCTGATGGTCCAACTTCGATCTTTATCGCTTCGGCACTGGCTCCGGAACTTCTGGGTGCGATCGCAGTGGCAGCTTACTCCTACATGGCATTGGTTCCTGTCATTCAGCCTCCGATCATGAGGGCATTGACGAGCAAAGAAGAGCGCCAGATCGTGATGAAAACAACACGAAAAGTGAACAAACTGGAAAAACTCCTTTTCCCATTGGTTGTGATCGTAATGACGCTCCTGATACTTCCGGATGCGACACCGCTGATCGGTGCTTTTGCCTTCGGTAACTTTGCCAAAGAGTCCGGTGTGGTCGATCGTCTCTCCAATGAGATGCAGAATTCACTGATCAATATCGTGACGATCTTCCTGGGTCTGGGTGTCGGATCAAAACTGGCATCAGACAAGTTTTTGGTCATGGAGACATTGGGAATTATGATTATCGGTCTTTTGGCATTTGCAGCGGGTACAGCAGCCGGTGTCCTGATGGCGAAATTGATGAACAAGTATTCCGATGAACCTATCAATCCATTGATCGGCGCAGCGGGTGTATCTGCTGTTCCTATGGCAGCCAGGGTTGTCAGTAAAGTAGGTTCCGAAGAGAAGCCTGGCAATATTCTGTTGATGCATGCTATGGGTCCAAATGTAGCAGGTGTCATCGGTTCAGCGGTAGCAGCAGGTGTGCTGCTTTCCATATTTAAATAAAAGAAGAGGTAATTATGAGCAACAAACAACCAAAGGGACTTGATAAACTTGGACTCGATAACATAGGAAGAGTATTTTACAATACAGACTACACTGAACTTCAAGCACATGAAGTCAACTTGGGAGAGGTGAAACTCTCCACAAGTGGCGCGGCAATATGTGATACAGGTATTTTTACCGGTAGAAGTCCAAGAGATAAGTACTTTGTTGATCAAGAGCCATCCAATAAGAATATAGCGTGGGGCGATGTGAACCAGCCAATAAAAAAAGAGATCTATGAAGAGCTTCTGGAAGTGACTCGGAAGCAGCTTTCAGGAAAAAATCTCTATGTTGTCGATGCTTTTGCGGGATCAAGTGCAGCTAGTCGCCGGAAGATCAGATTTATCTCAGAGATCGCTTGGCAGGCACATTTCGTCAAAAATATGTTTATTCGTCCTACTGAGGAAGAGCTGGAAGATTTCGAGCCGGACTTTGTAATGTATAATGCGTGTAAAACAGTTAACGAAAAACATGAAGAACATGGTCTGCGCTCCAATGTCTATGCTATCTTTAACGTAGAAGACAATATTGCCATTATCGGCGGTACCTGGTATGGCGGTGAAATGAAGAAGGGTATCTTCTCCATGATGAACTACTGGCTGCCGCTTGAAGGAAAAATGGCGATGCACTGTTCTGCCAATGTAGGCAAAGATAATGATGTTTGCCTCTTCTTCGGCCTTTCCGGAACAGGAAAAACAACGCTATCGACAGATCCTCATCGTGCATTGATCGGTGATGATGAGCATGGCTGGGATGATCATGGTGTCTTCAACTTCGAGGGTGGATGTTATGCCAAGGTGATCGACCTTGACCCCGAAAGCGAACCTGAGATCTATGGCGCCATCAAAAAAGATGCACTTTTGGAAAATGTTGTACATGATGAGTACGGCTATGTAGACTATAGTGATAATTCTAAGACTGAAAATACCAGAGTCTCTTATCCGATCGAGCACATAGAGAACCATAAAGAGAACCTGATGGCAGGCCACCCCAACAATATCATCTTCCTGACAGCGGATGCATTTGGCGTACTGCCTCCAGTCAGTAAGCTGAATAAAGAGCAGGCGATGTACTATTTCCTCAGCGGCTATACTGCAAAAGTAGCTGGTACTGAGCTCGGAATTACAGAACCTGTAGCAGCCTTCTCTGCCTGTTTTGGTGAAGCATTCCTTCCGCTTCATCCAACAGAGTATGCTAAGCTGCTCGGAACCAAGATCGATGAACATGATGTCCATGTTTATCTGGTCAACACAGGATGGACAGGCGGCTCTTACGGTGTCGGAAAGCGTATGAGCATTAAAGATACCAGAGCGTGCATTGATGGCATTCTCAACGGTTCCATCAAAGATGCTGAGTTTGAAAAACTTGATATCTTTGATCTTGCTATTCCCAAGACGCTTGAGGGTGTTGCGGACAATACTGTGCTTAACCCACGCAATACATGGGAAGACAAGGAAGCATACGACAAGACCCTTAGAAAACTAGCAGAAATGTTCCAGGAGAACTTCCATCGATATGATTCGAGTGGAAGTGAATTTGACTACGCTGAAGCTGGACCAAAACTCTAATCCTTCCCCGAAAGACTCCCTTCGGGGGAGTTTTTCTTCTCACTGCAGTGCCTCTTTTATCTTTCTACATACACATTATCACTTATTTCTTATTATTTGTAAAATTTATTATATCAAATAATCTATTTTTAATACTAAATAAGTACTATATAAAAATTACTTATTGATATGGATAAAATATATAAGTAAAATAACATAAAATAAGGGATAAAATGAAAAAAAATACAAAACACGTCGCCAAAATCATTGCACTGTCGCTCTTGGCCTCTACGCTGCTCCATGCTACCAATGGTGATACATTGATCGCAGTCGGCGCAAAAGCCAGAGGAATGGGTGGTACGGGAATCGCTATCAGCCATGGAGCTGAATCCGCCTTGACCAATCCGGCTTTGATTACTTCGGTTGAGAAGAGAGAGATATCCTTTGGCGGTACACTGTTTATGCCTGATATCAGTGCTTCGATGGGCCGTGCACCTCTTTATGACAGTGATGCAGACATGAACGTGATCCCTTCTGTTTCGATCGTCAATAGAATCAATGAAAACTGGTTTGTCGGTATAGGTATGTGGGGGACTGCCGGCATGGGTGTAGACTATCGCAACGCGCACGTAGATCCTATGGATTCAGGTAATATGCATATGGTTACCAATCTCCAATTGATGCAGTTTGGTATACCGATCGCATATAAAAATTCAGGTTTCAGTGTCGCCTTGACACCACTCTTGCAATATGGTGCTTTGGATATTGGCTACAATGGTTTTGATGGCAGCACGGTAGGATCAGGTGTTTCTCAGGATCTCAACTTCGGATACAGTATCGGTGCAACGTATGATTTCAAAGATACGGGGGTTGAGGGTTTGACAATCGGTGCAGTTTATAAGTCAAAGATCAAGATGGATTACAGTGATCAGCTTTCCAAAGCAACGCAGCCTTTTGTGGATTTTGGTATTTTTCCGGGTGTGATGGGTAACGACTTGGAACAACCAGCTGAATTTGGTGTAGGAGTAGCTTATGTCTATGGAGGGCACAGTTTTGCCTTTGACTACAGAAATATCCAATGGTCTGATGCCAGAGGCTATCAGGACTTTGGATGGGAAGATCAGGATGTCTATGCATTTGGTTATCAGTATGCACAGGATAACTGGGCGATTAGACTGGGATATAACCATGCTTCCAATCCTCTCACAGAGGCACCAAGCGGTCCACAAGTCATCGCGCCGGGAAGTTATGCACAGGCGGGCGGCAATGCACTCAATCTTTTCAATCTTCTGGGCTTTCCTGCAACAGCGGAAGATCACTATACTGTGGGTGGCACCTATGAATTCTCCGAAACATTCGCATTGGATTTAGCATATGTGTATGCGACAAAAACAACGACTGCGATGAATACCATCGTTGGTCTGAATCCTTCAACGGGTGATATGTTTACCGGACCTTCGACGGTTGAGCATACAGAATCAAGTTTGACATTCCAGTTGACCTATAAGTTCTAAGCCTTTCTCTCCCCTGTGTCGCACAGGGCAGAGGGATCGTTTCAAACCTCCTTTTTATACTCCCTCTTTTTCGATACAATACGCTATTACGACACAAAGAATAGATGATGCCATTTACCTCCCTTGGACTTTCCGAAGATATTATCAAAGCATTGACACACAAGGGCTATCGTGAGCCTACTGCTGTTCAGAAAGAGTTGATACCCTCTGTCATGCAGGGCAGAGATATTTTGGCCAGCGCAGAGACGGGCACAGGCAAGACGGCCGGCTTTGTCCTTCCGATATTGCAAATGATACTCGAAAAGAGCAGGGCCACAGAGCATCATGTGCTCCGGGCTTTGATCCTGGTGCCAACTCGCGAATTGGCACGACAGGTACTGGGGCAGCTCGAAGCCTATGCGCGCTATCTGCCCTTGAGAAGTATGGCGGTTTATGGAGGCAGTCCTGTGGCTGCACAGGCGAGACGGCTTGCTGGCGGGGTCGATATACTGGTCGGTACCCCAGGAAGAGTTCTTCAACATATCGCGCAGAAAAATCTGGACTTGCACAGTATCGACTATTTTGTACTTGATGAGGCAGATACGATGCTGGATATGGGTTTTAGATCTGATCTCTCCCAAATCATTCAATCACTCAGAGTGAAACGTCAAACGATACTGCTTTCCGCAACACTGCCCGGTACGGTCAAAAGATTGAGTGAAGAGCTGCTTCATCGTCCGATACAGATCGAGATGGTTCCGATGGGAAGTGTGACTGATTCGGTGAGGCAGGTACTGCATCCCGTAGCCAGGGAGAGAAAAGCAGAACTCCTCTCCTATTTGATCGGCTCACGCAATTATCGACAGGTATTGGTCTTCGTGCGCAAGAAAGCGGAGGCGGATCAACTGACAGATGAATTGATCGCTTCAGGACTCAGCAGTGCTGTCATCCACGGAGGCAAGCGCTCGGGTGTCAGGAGCAGGGCACTGCGCGACTTTATGGAAAACAAGATCCGCATCCTGGTGGCTACAGACATTGCCGCGAGAGGATTGGATATCAAAGATTTGGATGTTGTGATCAATTATGATATTCCTCATGTGGCAGAGGATTTTATCCATAGGATAGGGCGTACCGGTCGTGCAGGCAGAGAAGGATTGGCGATCACACTGAGCTCTCCTGATGAATCTGTCGCACTCCGTTCGATAGAACGGATGCTTGGCAAGGCATTGAGGGTCGAGGTGATCCCGGGCTATCTGCCTCCTCCTCAGGCGAAGTGCCAGGGGCCACGAAATAAACCGGCACAAAAGAAGAAAACCGCCGGAGCCTTCGGAAAAAAAAGAAGCACGACGACAACAAAAAAACGAAAAACAACCAAGAGAGATGGGTACCGGCGATGAGATCTATGCAGAAGTTCAAGATAAATTTGTTATGGTATTGCCTATGATTAGAGGTGCCCTTGGGTATCAGATGCCAGAGAAGTGAAGGATAGAGAGAGTATGTTGAAAAAATTCAGGCGCAAGCTCAATAAGATGTTTCGTGAATTTCTCGTCTACCATAACAGTTCTCTGGAGTTTCGCGCCAAACTCATTACGCTGATGATTGCTTCGGATATTCAGATGAGCGAGTGTGAAGAGCGGGTACTGAGAGAGACAGCACACAAGATTTACGAAAATAATACAGAGAGGGCAGAAGTCCTCATCGATACGGTCAAAGAGTATTTTGAAAAGATCAAAACCAAAAATGGGCTGGACTATGAACATTTGATCATTCTGGTTCAGCGTGAAGTCAGGGAGGTGAAGCGTTTTCATGATAAGATAGAGATCGATCTTTTGAGACCTTTTATCGATTGTCAGGAGGATGAGGACGAGAAGATCTTTTCTGAGCGTGTGATAGAATTTTTGGAGGAGTTGAAGCAAGAGCATGGAGCTGTATAAATTTATTATTTTTGGACGGGTTCAGGGTGTTTTTTATCGCAAATCGGTTTCACAGGCTGCGATGAGGAGACAGATCAGGGGATATGTCAAAAACCTGCCCGATGGCAGAGTGGAAGTGATCGCAGAGTTGGTGGAGGATGATCTCGAAGCGTTTCTTGATCTTTTGCGAGAGGGCTCTCCGCTCTCTCGTGTCGATGATATCTCGTATGAGCAGATCGATGATGCCGATCTGATCTATGATGGTTTCGAAATACGCTATTAGGAGTTTGGGATGAGCAGTGGATGGGGATGTCAGTATCTGACGACACACGAAGGGGAAAAAGAGTGGTGCAGGAAACTCCAGCACAAATGTGATCCCGGATGCAAAGGCTGCGTCCTCTTCGGCGCGGGCTTTTTTTCGCAGGAGAACACCCCCTCCAATCAGGCGTTTGAGCGGCGCAAGGCCAAAAAGCGAAGTGACGATCCGCTGGAGGGACGCTAGATCATCCTTCTAGCTGTATAATTGTTCAGATTTTGTGAAACAAAATTCGAGCATCTTTTCTACCTTATCCTTTCCAAAATTTGTTGTTATTTCAAGGGGCAATGGTATGAATATAACAGTTTTGCCAGAATTGTAATCGTTTTCCCAGATTCAATTGGTTTGATATTTATCGACGATGATATTCTCTTTTTTCCTCAACCTACTGCAATGATGACAAAAATTTCGTATAACTTTGTTTTCTTAAGTAAAATATGGAGAAAGATAAAAACTCTGAAAGTACGCTGAATAGGGTATTTAACACTGGTCGGAGTGACAGGACTTGAACCTGCGACCTCTTCCACCCCAAGGAAGTGCGCTAGCCAGACTGCGCTACACCCCGACATTTTGGAGAAGGGAATTATAGTGCAGAGTCGCTTAAGATTTGGACTTATTGTTTCACTTTTTTGGAAAACTTCTCTTTTAGCTTTGCAACTTTGGGGCTGATCACTGCCATACAGTAGCCCTGGTTGGCGTTGTGGCGATAGTAGTCCTGATGGTAACTCTCTGCCATATAAAATCTATCGAGCGGTTCGATGATCGTGACGATGGGGGCACTGTATTTCTCCTGTGCCTTCTCTCTGGCTTTGAGAGCCTTCTCTTTGATCTCCTCGGTTTCATAGAGTATCACAGAGCGGTATTGTGTCCCCCTGTCTGCACCCTGGCGGTTGAGCGTCGTAGGGTCATGGATCTCAAAAAAGACCTCCAGGAGATCGTCAGCTGTGATAATTTGATCATCATAAGTGATCCTGACTACTTCAGCGTGTCCCGTGTCGCCGCTACAGACTGCGCGATAGTCGGGATCTGCCATCGTACCGTTGGCGTAGCCGCTGACGACATCCTCTACTCCCTCCAATAGCTCAAAAACTGCTTCCAGACACCAGAAACATCCACCTCCGAGTACTAATTCCTGCTTTGCCATATCCTATTCTCCTCATTTTTTTGATATCATAGTGTAATTTTAGAGAGAAAGGCTTAGAAGATGAAAAATCAAAAAGTATCGAATAAACGCGTGGGATATCTCTACGATCCGATCTACCTGAAGCACGATACCGGCCCGCATCATCCGGAATCCTCTGCGAGACTCCGTGCGATAGAGAAGGCTGTGGCACCCCTGAAGCGCTTACTGATCTCTCTTCCGCCTTTGGCAGTCTCAGAATCGATCCTGAGGCTGGTACATACGCCGGAGCATATCCAGAAGGTACGCCGGGCAAGTGCCGCAGAAGTCGCCATCGATCCGGATACTGTATGCAGCCAAGAGTCATACCACGCAGCGGTGGAAGCAGTAGGCGCAGGGGTCGCAGCAATAGATGGGATCAAGTCGGGGACCATTGAGCGTGCTTTCTGTGCGGTGCGTCCGCCGGGCCATCATGCAACACCGACTGTGCCCATGGGGTTTTGCCTCTTCAACAATATCGCGATCACTGCCCGCTATGCACAATCTCAAGGTTATCATAGGGTCATGATCATAGACTTCGATGTCCACCATGGCAATGGAACACAGGATACTTTCTGGGAAGATAAGACCGTCTTCTACTTTGGTTCACACCAGGCTTTCATCTTCCCCGGATCGGGTGCCCAATCAGAGATCGGTGCAGGAAGAGGCAGGGGGTATACGGCCAACCATCCGATGATGCCCGACAGTGGTGACAGGGAGGTTCTGGAGATTTATCGGGAAGAGTTGCCTCGATCGTTTGCTTTTTTCAAGCCGGATATCTTGCTGGTCTCCGCAGGATATGACCTGCACGAGAGCGACCCCCTGGCGTCACTGCATGTTACGACAGAAGGCATCCGGAAAATCGTCCGGGCCATCCTGGATCAGGCGGATATCCCTTCGGTCTTTTTCCTGGAAGGGGGCTATGATATCCATGCATTGGGGAAAAATGTCAAAGTGACGCTTGAAGAGATGCTTGAAGCAGGAAGTGTGCTATAATACTGGCTATAATATTTCTTTTGAAGGAGTAAGATCATGAATGTAAATGTCGTCTGTCCGCACTGTCTAAAAGTCAATCGGATACCCAAAAAAGAGAGCTATGCCAAAGCTAATTGCGGTTCTTGCAAAAAGTCACTGCTTGACAGTAAACCGACACCGGTCGATGCCAATGGACTGCAGCAGTTTATCGTCAACAGCGATCTGCCGGTGGTGGTGGATTTCTGGGCGCCCTGGTGCGGTCCCTGTCGGCAGATGGCTCCTGCTTTTGAGGAGGCTGCCCTGTCGCTGCCGCTCAAGGCACAGTTTTTGAAAGTCAATACCCAAGAGCATCAGCAGCTGGGTGCACAGTACCGCATCCAGGGTATTCCGACGATGGTACTCTTCAAGGGCGGGAAAGAAGTCGACCGTGTCAGTGGTGCGATGAGTGCCCAGAGGATCAAAAACTGGGTCACACAATACCAATCGTGAGACGATAAGGGAATCTATGCCAAAAGCAAAAATATTACTGCTTGAAGATGACGCCAACCTCAATGAAACTATTGTCGAGTTTCTGGAAGAGGAGGGCTATGAAGTCGAAACTACGTATGAGGGTTACGAAGCGGAAGAGAGGCTCTATGAGAGCAAGTTTGATCTGCTTCTTCTGGATGTCAATACACCGGGACTCAATGGATTTGAAGTGCTCAAGGGCGCCAGAGAGAGGAAAGTTTCTGCTCCCGCGATCTACATCACATCACTCAACAGTGTTGAAGATTTGGAAAAGGGGTACGCCAGCGGCTGTGATGACTACATTCGCAAGCCATTTGTACTCAAAGAGCTGCTGATCCGGATGGAGACGCTCCTCAAGCGCGGTTTTTATCACGAGAAAAAAGAGTATATTACAATCAGTGAAACGATAAAATATGACACTCAGGGCAATCTCCTTCTTCTGAATGAGAAGCCGGTATCACTGGGCAATAAGGAGTCCAAGCTCCTGAAGCTCTTTATGCAGTCTCAAAACGAAGTTCTGTCGCACGAGCGGATCTATGCGCATCTTTGGGATTATGATGAGGAGCCCAGTGACACGGCACTGCGCACTTATATCAAGAATCTCCGCAAAATTATCGGTAAGGATAGAGTTGTCAGCATCAAAAAACAGGGCTACAAATTCACTACTGAGGAGTGAGAAAAAATCTCTTCTGCGTTTTTTGATGCTTTACTTGCTGTTGGTGGTGCTTGTACTCTCTTTATTGGCTCTTTTCTTTTATCAGAGTCAGGAGAAACTGATGATCTCCAATCAACGTACTGTACTCTCGGGTTATGCCTACGATCAGATCAAGCACCTCAAAAATCTTCACCACTATTTCGATGAGAAGCGTACCTATCCGAGGGATTATCGATACAAAAGTGCTATCTATGACATGGAATATGTGAAAATCTTTTCGCTTCTGAAAAATGAAGATGTCAGATTCAATGAAGAGATTTACCGTACGGGCAATAAAATTCACCTGGTCAAGATCCTGGACAACTACTATCTGGGAGCAAAATATCTTTTTATTGAGGTCGATGAACCAAAAGGCTGGTATCAAGAGACGATACGAACGATCACACTGTATGGGTCGATCGCGCTGCTGATCCTTTTTCTCTTCAGTTTTGTTTTGGCTAAGCTCTTTTTGAAGCCGATGCGCGATTCGATCATACTGCTCGATCGCTTTATCAAGGACACTACGCATGAGCTCAACACTCCGCTCAGTACCATCCTTACCAATATCGAAATGATGGACAAAGAGGTGATGATAAAGAAAAATCGTAAAAAACTGGAGCGCATCACAGTTGCTGCCAAGACTGTCTCGACACTCTATGATGATTTGACCTATTTGACACTCGAACACGAAAGAAAGAATGAGGATGAGGTGCTCGATCTGCGCAAAATCATTCTCGAGCGCATTAACTACTTTGAAACACTTTCCCGTTCAAAGCAGATTAGCATCTTACGCGATTTGGAAGAGGCTGCATTTTTGATGGATAGAAAGAAGTTCATTCGCGTCATAGACAATCTCCTCTCTAATGCCATCAAATACAACAAACGCGGCGGTACGATCACGGTGGTACTGAGAGAAGGAGAGTTGATGGTGGAAGATAGCGGTATAGGGATCGCAGAAGAGAAAGTACCCTTTGTCTTTGATCGATATATGCGTTTCAACAACAGTGAGGGGGGATTTGGTATCGGGCTGAGTATCGTCAAAAAAATCGTTGATGAGTATCAGATTCGTATTGATGTGGATTCGAAATTGGGGAGGGGTACCAGAATGGAGTTGAGATGGTAGGAAAACTGTTGCTTTTTACGAGTTTGACTCTGACACTTTTTGCAGGAAATGCTTATGAGCGGGAGTGTGTAGCGTGTCATCAGAAACTTCCGATGTCGTTGCAGCGCATGTTTATGAATTATCTCCTGGTCTACAGCGGCGAGACCAACACCAAAGTGGCGCTCAAGTACTATATGCGCCATCCTCGGAAAGATACTTCAGTAATGTCTGACCTGTTTTTGAAAAACTTTGCCGTGAAAAAGCCAATGACGATCAGTGATAAAGTACTGGATGAGGCGATCGATATTTATTGGGAGAAGTACAAGGTGATCGGCAAGCTAAGATAATGTGAGATAATGTATCACTTCACAATCACTTCACAATTATCGATTATAATTTCTACCGTGTAACAAATTTTTTCCAAAGGATATATATGACTAAATTTACAAAATTGGCTGTAGCTGCACTTTTCGCATTTGCTGTAGTTGGAACAACTGCTTCTGCGGACGTTGCCAAGGGACAAAAACTCTATTCCAAGAAACTTAAGGGTGCGTGTGGTTTTACCGGTGCCAAGTTTGCTGCAAAGCATACACAAAGCGAGTGGGAAGAGATCAAAAATGCAGGTAAATTTACTGATGAAGTAAAGACACTCTGTCCTAAAGCCACAAAGTTTAAAGATAAGTGGGCAGATGATGTTTATGATTTCTCTTATGAGTATGCTTCTGATTCAGGTAACGTACCTAGCTGCTAAGCAATTTGAGTCGTCAAATAGAGTATAATAACCGCTAAGATTTTCCGCTGAAAGCAGCGGAAAATCAAACCAATTTCAAGGAGAATATATGAAAAAAATCGCAATTGCAATGTTGTTTGCAGGATCTACACTTTTGATGGCAGACGGTGCTGCTGCTTTCGCTAAATGTGCAGGATGTCACGGACAAAACGGTGAAAAAGCTGCGCTCGGAAAATCTGCTATTATCGCTGGACAGGATGCAGCTAAAACTGTAGAGCAACTTCAGGGTTATAAAGCAGGCACACTCAACCAACACGGAATGGGTGGCGTGATGAAAGGCCAGGTTGCATCTTTGGATGACGCCGCTATGAAAGAAGTAGCTGATCATATCGCTACCTTGGGTAAATAAGATATCCCTTCTTTCGCTTCAAAGCCTTCGGGCTTTGGAGTTTTAATATTTCGTTTATAACTGCACCAAACGATTATACTTCTAAAATATTCACACTTTTTACACGATCGATTTCACCTTTCAGTTCATTTGGATAGAATGCCAAAAATATTACGATGACAATTCCAGTCATTATCCAAGGAAATAACAGTGCTGAGTACAGTGAATTTAACACAACGATACGGCAAGAGAGTCCTCTTCGACAAAATCTCGATTATGCTTGATCCAGGCAAACGCTATGGCCTTATTGGCGCCAATGGTGCAGGCAAGTCTACTTTCATGAAGATATTGGCCGGAGAGCTGGAGCCTACGGATGGCGAAGTGCAGATCCAGCCGGGAGCCAGACTGGGAATGCTGAGCCAAAACCAGT
Organism: Sulfurovum sp.; assembly: GCA_024763175.1. Lineage (GTDB taxonomy): Bacteria > Campylobacterota > Campylobacteria > Campylobacterales > Sulfurovaceae > SZUA-451. Next base: position 1,960 of record JANTGA010000018.1, on the reverse strand, counting down.
ACGCTTTTGAGGACTTTACGCTTAAAGATGCCGTACTCTATGGCAACAAAAAACTCTACGACGCCCAGAAAGAGAAAGAGAAACTCTATATGGAGGGTGACTTTGAGGATGATGCCGTCAACAATCGCCTCGCAGAGCTGGAGATGATCTGTGCAGACGAAGACCCGACTTATGAGAGTGAAATCAAGATCGAAAAGCTGCTCGAAGTACTCGGTTTTCCTGCAAGTGAGCATGATGATATGATGAGTTCACTGACCGGTGGGGACAAATTCAAGATCTTGCTTGCGCAGGTGCTCTTCCTCAAGCCCGACATTCTCCTCCTCGATGAGCCGACCAACAACCTCGATATCGAAACGATCGGATGGCTGGAAAATGAGCTCAAGCGTCATGAAGGCGTCCTGGTCGTCATCTCGCACGACAGGCACTTCCTCAATGGCGTCGTAACCCATATTCTTGATTTGGATTTCTCCAAGATCAGGGAGTTCACCGGCAATTATGATGATTGGTATATCGCAGCGAACCTGGTGGCAAAGCAGGCAGAGATGGATCGCAGCAAGGCACTCAAAGAGAAGGAAGAACTGGAGAAGTTCATCGCAAGATTTTCAGCCAACGCTTCCAAGGCCAAGCAGGCCACCAGCCGCCAAAAGCAGCTGGACAAATTGGATGTGGCAGATATCCAACTCTCCAGCCGAAGAGACCCCTCTATTATGTTTCGTCCTCACAGGGATATCGGGAATGAAGTCCTTGAAGTGATCGGTTTGGGCAAGGGCTATGACGGTAAAAAAGTCTTTGAGGATCTCAGCTTCAAGATAGAGAAGGGCGACAAGATCGCCCTGATCGGTACCAACGGTGTGGGTAAAACAACACTGCTTGAGATATTGATGGAGAAGTTGCCGGCAGATGCCGGAAGCTTCAAATGGGGGCAGACGATAACAACGAGCTATTTTCCTCAAAATACGACTGATCTTGTGGTAGGAGAGATCAAGCTTTATGATTGGCTCCAGGGGCACGATCCCAAATGGCATATCGACGAACTGCGCAAAGTGCTGGGCCGTATGCTCTTTTCGGGAGAAGAGCAGGAGAAGATGGTCGATGCCTGTTCGGGTGGAGAAAAGCACCGCGTGATGCTCTCCAAGATGATGATGGATGCCGCCAATTTCCTCGTATTGGACGAACCGGACAATCACCTCGACCTTGAAGCGATCGTCGCATTGGGTGAAGCGCTGCACCGTTATCAGGGTGGTGTCATCTGTGTCACCCACGACCGCGAACTGATCGATGCCTTCGCCAATCGTATTATCAAGATCAATGAAGACGGCAGTGTGATCGATTTTGAAGGGGATTATGAGTCATTTGTAGAGCAACACGGCAAGTAAAATCAGGATACTGTATCATTGAGGGCAACCACGCAGGATTGCCCCTACATGAACTTCTTCGTTTTGGAGGTCGCTGCTGCCTCCAGCGGATCATCGGGCCAATAGTGCTTTTTGTACTTGCCCCGCAACTCTTTTTTGACTTCATTATAGGTATTTTTCCAAAAGCTCTCAAGATCCTGCGTGACTTGCGTAGGTCGCAAGGCAGGGGAGAGCAGATGGATCATCACTTTGACTTTTCCGCCGAGTAGTGTGGGTGTTCTTCTTGTCCCAAACATCTCCTGCAGGCGTACTGCGAGGATGGGCTGCTCGATATTTGTGTAGTCGACAGGGATGCTGGAGCCACTGGCCACCTTCAGTTTGGCAGGTGCGAGCATCTCCAATGTTTGTCTCTGCTCAAAGCTCAGCAGCCCCAAAAGTATCTGCTTCAGGTTAAGGTTTTGGCAAGCTTTGAGTGATGCTATGCCTGCGAGATAGGGTGCCAGCCACGTATCCATATTTTCCAGCAGGAAGGTGTCAGAAAAATCAGGCAGTCCACCCTGATGATGGTTGACGAAGTTGACCCTCTCGCGCAGCTGTTTTGCCTC
>JANTGA010000017.1 GCA_024763175.1 Sulfurovum sp. | reverse complement strand
GAACCTCCACGGGGTTGCCCCCACTAGAACCTGAATCTAGCGCGTCTACCAATTCCGCCACGCGCGCACATAGAGTTATCTGGACGATAACTGATAAGAGATGGTGCGGATGAGAGGACTCGAACCTCCACGCCGTAAAGCACTAGATCCTAAGTCTAGCGTGTATACCAATTTCACCACATCCGCACGTGATTATTGTATCATTTTTTTTGAAGTGGTACACCCATTAGGATTCGAACCTAAGACCCTCGCCTTAGAAGGGCGATGCTCTATCCAGCTGAGCTATGGGTGCACAATTGACAATCATATGGTACGCCAGAGAGGACTCGAACCCCTAACCCTCAGATCCGAAGTCTGATGCTCTATCCAGTTGAGCCACTAGCGCACTTGATTCTACTTTTTATTGTTTGAATGGGGTGGATGACGGGGCTCGAACCCGCGACAACCTGTGCCACAAACAGGTGCTCTACCAGCTGAACTACATCCACCATACATTAAAAGTAGTAATTTTATTATTTTCTTACTTAAATGGTCGGAGTGAAAGGACTCGAACCTTCGACCCCCTGGTCCCAAACCAGGTGCGCTACCAGACTGCGCTACACTCCGTTACTCTAAAAAAGGATTGCAATTATAGTCAAATAGTTTTCATTTGTCAATAGAAAAACAAAAAAAACAAAAATTTTTAAAAAGAGAGTTGATATATATAACTCTGTATAATAATACGAACAAATAGGGAGAGGAATAATAATGGATAGTATCTTTGAGCAGGTCAACGGTTTTCTGGCTTCAATTTTCTTTTTTGATATATTTTTTGGTTCAATAGAGGGTACAAGCATGCCTTTTATCGTGGCGTGGCTGATTGCTGGTGGTCTTTTTTTGACTTTTCGTTTCGGTTTTATCAATGTGCGAATGTTCGGGCATGCCTTCAAAATCATCACCGGCAAATATCGAACGGCGGATGATGTAGGAGAGATCACGCCTTTTCAGTCTCTCAGCACTGCACTCTCTGCGACGGTAGGACTGGGTAATATTGCCGGTGTGGCCATCGCTATCAGTGTTGGTGGTCCAGGTGCGACATTTTGGATGATTTTAGCCGGTTTTTTTGGAATGACACTCAAATTTACAGAGGTGACCCTCGCACAGCTCTATCGCCAAAATAGGCGAGACGGGAGTCTGATGGGCGGTGCGATGCAGTATCTCTCGATCGGTTTGGCTGCAAAGGGACATAAAAAAGCAGGAAAGTTCCTCGCCGTTGTATTTGCGCTGCTCGCCATAGGCGGATCGCTGGGTGCCGGCAATGCCTTCCAGACCTCTCAGGCTATGGGCGCATTGACTGACCGCATACCTTTCTTTCAGACGTATCCTATTGCCTTTGGTATCATTATGGCAAGTATCGTCGGATTTGTGATCATCGGCGGGATCAAGCGTATCGCCAGTACAGCTGAGAAGATCGTGCCCTTGATGGTGCTCGTTTACCTGCTTGCTTCGTTGTGGATACTGGTCGTGAACGCTTCTGCGGTACCGCATGCGATCGCAACTATTTTTTATGAAGCCTTTTCGCCGACTGCTGCAGTGGGCGGTATGATCGGTGTGTTGGTGCAGGGATTCAAACGTGCCGCCTTCTCGAGTGAGGCAGGTATCGGATCAGCGGCGATCGTGCACTCTACGGCTTGTGTCAAGTATCCTGTCAGACAGGGGATGGTTGCACTCTATGAGCCCTTTATCGATACGATTGTGATCTGTACGATGACAGCTCTCGTCATCGTGACAACCGGTGTTTATGCTCCAGATGGCGAATTTGCCAACCTTGTCGCATCCAAGCAGGGCGCAGCTTTGACAGCCGCTGCCTATGGGACAGTGATCTCCTGGTTTCCTGTTATTTTGTCATTTTCCATCGTGCTGTTTGCCTTTTCGACGATGATCTCCTGGTCTTACTACGGAGAGCGTTCGTGGACATATCTCTTTGGGGAGAAATTTACACTGGCGTATAAATTGATCTTTATTTCATTTACCGTCATTGCATCGGTTACGAGCGCTTCAGCCCTCCTGGAGTTTTCAGACTTGCTGATATTGACGATGGCACTGCCCAATATCGTAGGTCTCTACATACTGCAGGGTGATGTCAAGGCAAACCTCGATGCCTATCTGGCAAAATGGAGAAGTGGTGAACTGGATCGGGAGGCGATCCGAAAATAGCATCAGGGATGCCGTGGCGGCGCTATCGCCCGTTATCGGTTTTTCTGCCTATGGGGCTGTATTTCGTTTTGTCGAGAAATTTGCCGCACCCTTTTTGCGGAGTACCTCCAAACTTCTTCACCTCTCTGGCTGTACCGTTGTGGAAGATGACAGCTCTCTGGCACTTGTCATGCTGGATACAGACGCTGTTTTCGCATCCGATATCCTCTGGTATATTAGACAAATTCGACTCCCTTGGTTCCGTTTTCAAGTTTGCCGATGACATAGCCATCGGTGTTAGCCAATATCGCTTCGACAGCTGACTCTTCGGCTACCCACACCATACCTACACCCATGTTGAAGGCTCTCCACATCTCTTCCTCCTCGACATGCTCGCCCATAAACTCAAAGATCGGGAGTACACGGATATCTGACTTGGTGACCACAGCTTTGATGCCGTCAGGCAGGACGCGCGGGAGGTTTTCGATGAGTCCGCCACCGGTGATGTGAGCGAGTGCCTGGATATGCTCTTTGTTGGCTTTGAACTCTTTGACATAGATGCGTGTAGGCTCCAGGAGTGTTTTGAGGAGTGGCATGCCGTTGAAATCATCCTCGAGGCTCATTCCAAGTTTTTCAAAAAGAAGCTTGCGTACGAGTGAAAAGCCGTTGGAGTGTATACCGGAGCTGGGCAGAGCGATGAGCATCTGACCCGGCCGGACATTGGCGAGAGTATCCATCTCGGAGCGTTCAGCGATACCGACTGAGAATCCTGCAAGGTCAAAGTCCTCTTCACTGTACATCCCCGGCATCTCTGCTGTCTCTCCGCCGACAAGTGAGCACTCAGAACGGCGACACCCCTCTGCGATCCCCGCCACGACATCTTTGGCATTGGCAGAGACCAGTTTGCCTGTGGCGTAATAGTCGAGGAAGAACATGGGTGTACCGAAGTTGCAAATGAGGTCGTTGACGCACATTGCCACAAGATCGATCCCGACCGTATCGAGTTTGCCGCTTTCGATCGCGAGTTTGAGCTTGGTGCCGACCCCATCGGTGGCAGAGAGGATGACCGGCTCTTTGTAGCCCGCAGGCAGCGCATAGGCACCGGCAAAAGAGCCGATACCACCGATCACATTGTTGTCAAATGTTGATTTGACATCACTCTTGATCGCTTCAACGAAATCATTGCCCGCATCGATATCGACACCGGCGTCTTTGTAAGAAATAGTAGCCATTAGTTCTCCGTCTTATTATTGAAATCACAGGGAGGTAGGATTTTGCCCAGCAGGTATTGAGAAGGACAAAAGTTGGTCAATGCCCAGATGATCAGCATCACGATGACAAAGAGCTGGAGCAAAAACGCTATCTTGATCATTCCCGTGCCCGCAGCCATCATCACAAAACCAAGCATAATCGCAATCAATAAGCGATGCGCTCTTTCTAAACACATACATTCTCCTTTTTTTCTACCCGATTATCATGCGGGATATAGTTATTATTATAGCGAATTGAGCTTTCTGCCCAGCTTCTCCTCGACAGAACCGACCTTTTTGTCCAGTCTGCCGACGGGTCCTTCGCGATAGTCGATCTTGATCGCGCTGTAGATGCGGGAGCAGTCCTGCTGTAGCTCGGCATAGGCTGCTTCGATCACGGTAAAAACCTCTCCGACTGTTTGCGCTTCAATGATCGTGCCCATCGGTGTCAACTGATAGGCTAATCCGCTCCGATCAACGATATTGAGTACTCTGGCGACAAAGGCGCTCTTGCTTTGGGTCTTTTCGGTGGGAAACATGGCGAACTCTACCAGTGCTGACATAGTGATCCTTTTTCGTTTTGTCGTTATAATACCTTATGAAAACTAAAGCTGTGATAATCATCGGAGGCGGAGCAAGCGGACTGATCGCTGCGATCCTGATCGCACGGGAAGGCATCGCTGTCACGCTGCTGGAACAAAATAGTAAAATTGGCAAAAAGATCCTGGTAAGCGGTAATGGGAAGTGCAATATCACCAATCGACACATTGCTGTGCATCGCTTTCATTCTCAAAACCCTCCCTTTATCGAAAGCGTGCTGCAGGGGTATGATTTTGCCAGAATAGAAGCATTTTTTCATTCGATTGGAGTGGAGCTGATCGAGGAGAAGGAGGGCAAAGTTTTTCCGATGAGTCGGCAGGCTGCCTCTGTGGTGGAGATGTTGGAGTATGAAGCTCAGAGAGCAGGGGTGGAGATCCGTTATGATTGTACCGTGAAGTCCATCACTGAAGTGAAGCAGGGCTTTATGCTGCATACGACACAGGGGGACGAAGCTTGTGATTTACTTTTGCTGGCTTCAGGTTCGCCTGCCGCTCCACAACTTGGGGGGACTTTTGGTGGTTTGGAGATGGCTGCTTCGCTAGGACATGCACTCATCCCTGCCTATCCATCGCTTGTTCAACTCTGCTCGGATGAAGTGTGGGTCAAGGCAGCAAGTGGCGTGAAAGTAGAAGCCGTGGTTAAACTCTATGCCAATAGTGATTATGTCACAGAAAAAAGAGGAGATATTCTCTTTACCAACTATGGAATCAGCGGTTTGGCTATTCTCGATATCAGCTATGAGGTGAGCCAGCAGCTTGCAGCATTTGCCTACTGTGAATTGAGCCTTGATATCATGCCTGAACTGAACAAAGAGCAACTGACGAATCTATTGACTCATCGGGTCAATACCGATAGCAGCAAGCCTCTTATGCTTTGGCTGCTGGGCATTCTCAACAAAAAACTTATTCCTGTTGTTATTGAGCAATCCAAATGCAGAGCCAAAACAGAGCAAAACCTGAACCGGAAAGAGGTAGGCAAGCTTGTCTATGCGATAAAAAATCTCAAACTCTCCATCTCTGATACGAGGGGATTTGAGGGGGCAGAGGTGGCAACGGGTGGTGTGGATACGACAGAAGTGAATCCTCAAACGATGGAGTCAAAGAGGGTCAAAAAGCTCTATCTGGCAGGAGAGATACTGGATGTGGATGGGGACAGAGGAGGATTCAATTTTCATTTTGCCTGGAGCAGTGGGATGAGAGCCGCCAAGGCTATAATCGCGTAGGGTCGGTTTACCGACCATATTCCCCCCTCCTCAAGCTTTCGTGGATTCTTTCATGATATCAATCCGTAAAAACAAGACATCAGGTATAACGAGGAAAAATTTCAATACACCTCATCATGCGTCCCGATATGTACAGGAACTATCTTTTCCTCCTCTATGTAAAACTCCATCGTGATCCTATACTGCATATCCAAAGAGACAGAGTGAAGCTCCTCAAGATTTCCGGAAAGCTTATGGAGTCGCAGTGAAGGGTGGAATGGATTTGCTTCGAGGAGTCTCAAAGTCTTTTCATATTTAGAGAGCAGATCATGATGTTTTCTGAAAAATTTTTGTTCCCTTTTTTTATATCTCTCTGAATAGTTAATCTGAAAGGGCATCTTTTAGCTCTTTCATATGATCACTTACGCTTTTTGTGTCATAGTTCCCGTTGGCCATATCCTTCTGCGTCTCTCTCAGGGCTTGCTCCAGTTCACATTCGCGCAGATAGTTATAGCGCTCCATATCCACCACTACATATTTATTTTTCCCTCTTACGGAGATCATCACTTCGTCCAGTCTTTCCAGCATCGAGTCCAAGATGGAAACCCCTTTGGTTTTTAGATCATTTGCAGCGATTACCATATCGTATCCTTTATCGTATGATAAAAAGTATCATATAGAATATTCTTTAGTTTGTCAAGGGATTTTGGAATAGTAAAAGTTGTGGACTCCTCGGCTCTTTCAAGGAGCCTGGAGCTGCGGGATGCGGGCAGTCAGGGCAATAGTTGGAAATTTGTAGATCAATCGGGCTGACTTAAGCCCCTACCACCAATTTGGTGATAACAAATCCGCCTGCGACAAGCCAGACAAACATCGCACCGGCAGTATAGAGCGGTGCCAGACCGAGGCCTTTGAACTTGGAGAAGATCGTTCCCATACCCAGGGCAGTCATCGCCATGGTGAGCAGGAAGGTGTCGATTTCGTTGATGATATCGACGATATTTTGAGGGATGAGGTGCAGTGAGTTGAATCCTGCTACGAAGATGAAATAAACGGCAAACCATGGAATGACCAGCTTCATTTTTCCGCTTCCTTCACCACCGCTTCTTTTTGCCTCCCAGGCAAGATAGAGACCCAGAACGATCAGCATCGGTGCGATCATAATGACACGTGTCATTTTGACGATCACGGCAGCATCTGCCATCTCTTTGGGTGATCCGGGTACAGAAGCAGGTACAGCGACGACCTGAGCGACTTCGTGGATGGTTCCGCCGACGTAGATCCCGAACTCTCTGGCCGTCATATGGAGGAAGCCCGATGCATTTTCGATAATCGTCGTATAGAGTACCGGATAGAGGAACATAGAGATCGTACCGAAGAGGACGACCATCGAGACGGCGACGGCTGTCTTGTACTCTTCAGCTTCGAGTACAGGCTCAGTGGCGAGTACCGCCGCGGCACCACAGACCGATGCGCCTGATGCAGTCAGGATAGACGTATCTCTATCCATCTTGAAGATCTTGGTACCGAGCCAGGAGCCGAAGATCAAGGTCGTCGAGAGCATAATAAGCGACACCAGGAAGCCATCCATCCCGACCGCCATAATCTCTTGGAACGTGATCCGAAAACCATAAATAACAATCGCAAAACGCAGTATTTTTTTACCTGAAAAGGTGATACCGCTCTGCCACTCTACCGGTGTTTGGTTGTGCAGAGTATTGGCATAAAAGATACCCATAACGATACCAATGACAAGCGGAGAGAGGCCCAGTGCTTTAACCGGACCCAATCCGGCAATATACGTAGCAGCAGCAGCAAAAATCGCGACAAAAATGATACCGCTGATGGTACCTTTTCGTTTTTCTGGAGAGAAAGCCATAGAAATCCTTCAATATTTTTGATAATTAATGAGAAAGTATACTATAATTTTGATATGATTCCCAAATCAATAGAATCGAAGTGTATAATCAAAATTTATGGTCACAAGAGAGCTGCTATGAAAATAACCCTGCGTCAGATGGAGATCTTCCTGAATGTTGTCAAGTCAGGACACTTGACCAATGTTGCCAAAGAGATGAAGCTGAGTCAGTCTGCCATCTCGATGTCGATCAAAGAGTTGGAAAATATCCTGGGGAGACCTGTCTTTGACCGAATCAACAAAAAGCTTATCCTCAATGAAATCGGACGGGCATTCTATAAAGAGATCGATCCGCTCTATAAAAAACTCTCCGATATCGAATATGAATTCAAAAACTCCCTCAACAGGGGGACGATTCGTGTCGGTGCGAGTACGACCATCGTAGACTATCTGATGCCGCCGATTATCTGTAACTACATGAATAACTATTCAGATGTGAAGATATCTCTCAAAGAGGGAAACAGCAAAGAGATCATTGGCCTGATCAAGGCTGGAGCGATCGATGTCGGTTTCATAGAGGGGATCGTCTCTGACCATGAAATTATCGAGGAGAAGATCGGGGTCGATGAGCTGATCGTGGTAACAGCCGATTCGACAATGAATGATGAGTATTATATTGATTCTCTGGCCCATAAAAAATGGGTACTGAGAGAAGAGGGCAGTGGCACGAGAGAAGTCTTTCTCGACTACATCAAAGAGAAAACGGAGCCACTCAATATCTTCCTGGAGCTTGGGCATACCGAGTCGATCAAAAGTATCCTGGCCAATCATAGCTGTCTGACCTGTATCTCCAAAATTGCAGTACAGGGTGAAATCGATAAAGAAAAGCTCTATCAGGTTAAACTGAAAAATTTTGAGTGCAAGCGTGATTTTCTGATGGTATACCATAAAGACAAATACCAAAGCGGGCTTTTTGAGAAATTTACCTACTTCTCCAAAAAGATGATATCGCAGATGCTTATTGCCTGATTGCTCTCCTGTTCGGATTCACGAGGGGTACACATCTCGAATCGTTTGAAGTGCCGACGCATACTCGTGCGGATGATTGAGATTTTTGAAGGGTGACTCCTCGCTGAAGTGAACAAAGTGACTGTTTGCAGCTTTTAGCAGAGCACCAAGTCGGTGATTCTCTTTGGCAAGAAGAGCTTTGGCCTGGGGAAGGATGGAGCGTCTATAGATACCGCAGAGGGGCTGCTTGCCTCCCGGACTCTGTGCAATGATAGCATCATAGTCAGGATCACTGCTCTCTTCGTAAAGCCTGCTGATCACCGCATCATCAACAAAAGGTGCATCTGCACTGAGGATAAAGCAGCTATCCTCTGTCATACTTTCAAAGATAGAAACAATCCCCGCAAGAGGTGAACTCTGCGGGTAGCGATCAAAAAGAAGCGGGGCTTCAAAATCAAACTTTGGTGTCTTGGTGCTGATGTAGACTTTTCCAAAGAGTTTCTCCAGCCGTCGAAACTGATATTCGCTTAGTGTCTCGAAGCCTCCAAAGGGCAGCAGCGTTTTATCTTCTCCCATACGTGTGCTTTGACCGCCGGCGAAGAGGACGGCAGTCATGCCCCCGAATTTTGGATTAGAGGGCATCGGGCCGGACTCGTGTGGAATGTTGTGTTTTTCTTCTGGCATGGCCGAAGAGTGCAGTAAAGGCGAAGAGTGCGATGATCGTTTCGATCAAAAACATCCTCTCTCCATAGATCTGTCCGGCGAGCAAGGCACCCATCGAACCTCCCAGGCCAAAAGCGATCCCGAGAAAAAACTGCTGAGCCAGCTTCTTCTGTGTATAGAGTGTAAAAACATAAGAGATGGCAGCGGTATGATAGAGTGCAAAGCTGACGGCATGGAGAGACTGCGAAGCAAAGGTCAGAGGGAGTGATGTCGGAAAGAGATAGAGGATGAGCCAGCGCACAGCTGTGATCAGTGTCGCCGATTTGAGGAGCGTCAAAAGATTTCTCTGCAGAAGGGGTCCCTGAAAGTAGAGCATTACGATTTCACAGAGTACCCCAAAACTCCAGAGCCAGCTGGTGACTTCCAATGAGATGCCATGAGCAGTTTCATAGATCGTAAAGAAGCCGTAAAATCCTCCAAAACTCACCTGCATCAAAAAAACACTCAGCCAGAACCATGGAAAGATCAGGAGTGAAAAGGAGCGATTTTCCTCCAGTGTCTCCATTGTGGTATTTCGGTCGAGGTATGCGATTGCGGCACCGGAGAGTAAGGTGAGAAATGCGATAGTCATCAGATAGTAGAGTGCCTCATAAGGAATCGTCAGGACTTTGCCCAGCCAGAGGGCGATCACGGTAAAGCCGATCGATCCCCAGAGGCGTATCTTGCCGTAGCGGCTCTTGGAGAGGGTATGCAGGGAGATCGTCTCTACATAGGGCAGGGAGATGCCCATCGCTGCACCAAAAAGGAGATTGGCGAGGAGGTAGAGCCAGAAGCGCTCTATCGTCCCCAGAAAAATAAGTGATCCCAGCAGTGTGAAGAGCAGCGAAACAAGGAAGACGGTATGGTTGAGCGTAATGAAGCGCCTGAAAACAAAGGGTATCAAAAAACGCATAAAGGGCGCTGCAGCATAGATGATCCCTATCTCTGCTTTGCTGTAGTCAAACGAGAGCAGCACTTTGGGCATAAAGATAATATAAATACCTACGAGAGAGAAGTAGAAAAAATAGAAAAAACCCAGAGGGACTTCGAGGGAAAATTTTGAGTCTTTGGATGCGACCGTTGTCTGCTTCATCTCTCTTTTTGTGGCTCCGCTTTGACGAGGACTGTGCCGGAGAGGAGGTCGTGCAGGCATTTGCGGTCTTTCCTGAACCATGCCATCATCATCCCAATGACAGTAACCATCGAAATCAGCTCAAAATAGTAGCGCAGTGCTATCGCAAGCGGATGGGCCTTCTGTCCTGTTTTGCTATCGACAAGTTTGATCTCATAAGCCCTGCATCCCGGAGTCTGTCCGCTTCTCCAAAAGAAGAGAAAAACGATGATAAAATTGGGAATAAGCATATAAGCCCATCCCGCTGCTTTGTGCTCGGAAAAAGCCTGGAGACTGCCAAAGACAAGATAGACGATGAGATACATGATCGGCATCATGAGCATAAACATATCCGTGATAAATGCCTTGGCTTTGCTCCCGATTGAGGCATAGTCAAGTGCCTCTGTCTGATTGCTCGGCTTCTCTTTTGTTTTTTTCTTTTTCTGTATTGCAGGCTTTTTTTGCTTGACATCGCGAAAACGTCTTGTTTGTGCCATTATATTCTCCTGGTTATCATGTTTGCGGCCCAAGACTCATACTGAAGATCGGCAGGAGCATTGCTGCGACAATCACCCCGACAACCGCCCCGATAAAGAGCATCATGATAGGCTCGAGCAGGCTCAACAGCAGCTTGAGGCGATCTTCATTTTCTTCCTGATAAAGCTGAGAAATATTACCCAGTATATTGGCCACTTCGCTCGACTCTTCTCCCAGGGCCAGGGCCTGCATAAAGTTGCGCTTCACAGGAGCGCCTCCGGTGAGCTGAAGCGCGTTGGAGAGCTTGTTTCCCTCGATGACTTTCTGTGAAGCATCTTCGAAGCGTTCTCTGAGTGCACTGTTGTTGAATGTCGACACGGCCAATCCAACTGCCTGTGTATAGGAGACTCCTGAGCCAAGCATCAATGAGAGGATATAGCTGAAACGCCCCAGCTCATAGTTCTGGATCAGCGTACCGATGACGGGCAGCTTGAGCATCATAGTGTCGATACTCCTCCTGAAAATCTGACTTTTCCCATAGGCAAATTTAAACCCGGTGACCAATGCAGCCAAAACGATCAAGATGGCAATATAGTGCGCCTGCAAAAAGTCACTGCTCCCCAGAACAAACTGTGTAATCGGGGGGAGTTCCTGCCCGGTATCCTTGAAGATGGCAGTAATCTTGGGTACGACAAAAGTGATCAAAAAAGCACTCATCCCAATGGCTACGATAAAGATAAAAAGCGGGTAAGCTATCGCATTGCCCACCTGTTTTTTGATTTTACTCTGGGCAGAGAAAAAGTTGCCCATATTGGTCAAGACTTCGACCATCTTTCCGCTCTGTCCCGCAACATGAACACTTTGGAGGAAAAACTCCGGCAATGCATAAACCTTTTGACTTCTCAGCGCTTTATGGAGCGGCTGTCCTTCGTCGATCATCGTATTGATCGTCTTGAGAAAATCGCTGTATCGTTTCTCTTGCTGATGCTGTTTCTCCAGCAGTTTGATAGCGGTGGGTATCGTCATTCCGGACTTGAGATAGGAGGAGAGTTCCCTGGCGAGATTACTGAGCAGCTGACCTGGCATCTGTCGTTTGGAGAAGGCTTCCACGGAGAGTTTTCGGCTTGGGACAAGGGAGTGATAATAGACCGATTGGGCACGAAGCTTCTGCTTGGCTTCTTCCGCACTGTTTGCCGTAATCGTGCCTTTGGTATTTTTACCGGATTTATCGACCCCTTTGTATTTAAACAGCATTGTACCTCTCTCTTTTTTCTGGAGGCATATGACCCTCCTCTTTTTCTTCCGTCTGTAATTTGGGGGCATATTATAGCTACTTTCCATGTAAGCCTCTCTTTGGAGGCGGGATAGCGGATAAAATGGCTTTATCCATAAGAAACAATTATAAGCAAACGCTTTGGAATGAGGTGCATTATTAAGTATATTTAGGGTAAATTAGAGTAAAATCCCTTCTTGTTTTTCGCCCAGAATTTAAGCGAAAAGGGAATATCCGACAGCAGTGAGGAGCGGGCATGATCAGAGTAGTCAAACGGAGCGGGAGGGTAGAAGCCCTGGACGTTACCAAGATCCAGAAATATACGGCAGCAGCGGTAGAGGGCCTCAAAAACGTCAACCAGAGTGAGCTGGAGGTGGATGCGAAACTTCAGTTTAGAGATATGATCAGTACCGAAGAGATACAGCAGGCCCTGATCAAGACAGCAGTCGACAAGATCGATATCGACAGGCCTGACTGGACCTTCGTGGCTGCGAGACTCTTCCTCTATGATATCTATCACAAGGCAACCGGCTTTACAGGCTACAACCATATGCGTGACTATTTGGAGCGTGGCGAAAAAGAGGGTCGTATCGTTCTGGGACTGAAAGAGAAGTATGATCTTGACGATCTCAACGATTACATCAAGGCCGATCGTGACCTGCAGTTCACTTATCTGGGGATCCGCACACTCTATGACCGCTATCTGATCAAAGACAAAAAAGGCGATCCGATCGAGTTGCCCCAGCAGCTCTTTATGGCTGTGGCGATGTTCTTGGCACAAAATGAGTTCGACTCTCAGACCTGGGCGAAGAAATTTTACGATATTCTCAGCAAATTTGAAGTGATGGCTGCGACACCGACACTCTCGAATGCACGGACCCCCAGACATCAGCTCAGCTCCTGCTATATCGGCTCTACGCCTGACAATATCGAAGGTATCTTTGACGGCTACAAAGAGATGGCACTGCTCTCCAAGTTTGGTGGTGGTATCGGCTGGGATTGGTCTCTGGTGCGGGGAATGGGCTCTTTCATCGATGGACACAAGCATGCTGCCGGCGGTATCGTTCCCTTCCTGAAGATCGCCAATGACGTTGCTATCGCTGTTGATCAGCTTGGGACACGAAAAGGGGCCATTGCTGTCTATATCGAGCCATGGCATATCGATGTGCGGGATTTCCTGGATCTCAAGAAAAATTCCGGAGAGGAGCGACGAAGAGCACACGACCTCTTTCCTGCGCTCTGGCTCAATGATCTCTTTATGCAGCGGGTTCGGGAGGATGCTACCTGGACACTCTTCGATCCCTACGAAGTGAGTGAATTGACCGAGCTCTATGGCGAAGCCTTTAGAGTACGTTATGAGGAGCTGGAGCAGGATGCATCCCTGGCACGGGAAGTGATCTCAGCCAAAGGACTCTGGAAAGAGATACTCCGAAGCTATTTTGAGACGGGCAATCCCTTTTTGGCTTTCAAAGATGCAGCAAACCGGGCCAACCCCAACAAGCATACCGGTGTGATCCGAAGCTCCAATCTTTGTACGGAGATTTTCCAGAATACCGCCCCCAACACCTATAAGATCAAAGTGATCTATGATGATGGCACCGAAGATCTGTTTGATGAGCACGAGATGGTGACAGTGGATAGCGGGGTCACCAAATATGGCAAGAAGGTGACGGCACTTGACAGGATCAATGACAAGCAGGTGTGGATCGTAGAGAAGGAGAAGGAGGATGGAGACACCGCAGTCTGTAACCTGGCATCGATCAACCTCTCCCGTATCCATACACTCGAAGATATCGCCCGCGTCGTTCCAACTGCTGTGCGTATGCTCGACAATGTCATCGATCTCAACTTTTACCCGCTCACCAAGGTCAAAAAGACCAATCTCAAATCACGATCGATCGGCTTGGGGGTGATGGGTGAAGCCCAGATGCTCGCAGAACAGGCGATCGAGTGGGGAAGCCATGAGCATCTCAATAAAATCGATGAGGTGATGGAGGCTGTCAGTTATCATACGATCAGAGCATCGAGTGATCTTTCACTGGAGAAAGGTGCCTATTCGGATTTTGAAGGATCGGATTGGCAAAAAGGTATTTTCCCTATCGACAAGGCGAACAAGGAGGCATGTAAGCTGGTTGATCGCGGAGGGCTTTTCGGATACAACTACGACTGGCAGGCGCTTAAAGAGAAGGTCAAAAGTGACGGAATGCGAAATGGTTATCTGATGGCGATCGCGCCGACCAGCTCCATCTCTATCCTGACAGGCACGACACAGGCGATCGAACCAGTCTATAAGCGCAAGTGGTATGAAGAAAACCTCTCAGGCTTGATCCCTGTCGTGGTGCCGAATCTCTCGCCTGATACCTGGCCATACTATACCCCCAGCTACGATATCGATCAGAGACTGCTGATCAAGGCCGGCGCTATCCGTCAAAAGTGGATCGATCAGGGGCAGAGCCTCAACATCTTCATCACACTGGACAAAGCGAGCGGAAGATATCTCAATGAGATCTATATGGATGCATGGAAGTTCGGGCTGAAGTCTACTTACTATTTGAGAAGCCAGTCACCCGAAGCGGCCCAGGAGGTCGAAGGTGTCGAGGATCGCAGCCAAGAGTGCATCGGCTGCCAATAGACTTCTTCTGCGCTATTTCCCTGTATACAATTGTCTGGGGCGTGCGATCTTTGACATCGGATCTTTCTTAAATTCGGTCCACTGAGCGATCCATCCGATTGTCCTGCCGATGACGAAGATCGGGGTAAACATCTCTTTGGGGATCTGTAGGGCGGTCAGAATGATGCCGGAGTAGAAGTCGATATTGGGATAGAGGTTTCTGGAGACGAAGTACTCATCACTCAGTGCGATCTCTTCGATGCGCGCAGCGATCTTCATCAGGTTGGAGTCGAGGTCGAGCTCTTCCTTGAGTTTGTCTTGGAGTTTTTTGAGGATTTTCGCACGTGGGTCGAAGTTTTTGTAGACTCGGTGACCGAAGCCCATCAGTCTGAAATCGTCGTCCGGGTCTTTGGCTCTGGCAATGAAGGCATCGACATTGTCTACACTTCCGATCATCGTCAACTGTGCGATGACTGATTCGTTGGCACCCCCGTGTGCCCGGCCCCAGAGTGCGGCGATCCCTGAAGAGATGGCGACATAGGGGTGTGCACCGGTAGAGGCGACACCGCGCACGACTGTTGTCGAAGCATTCTGCTCATGGTCGGCATGCAGGGTAAAGATCGTATCGAGCGCCTCCACTTCCAGCGGGGTGATATTTTGATGACCATCTCTTCCAAGTTTCATTTTGTGTCCGGGATAGGCACGCATCATGGCGAGGAAATTTTCTGTGAAGCTGAGGTCGATATCAGGCTGGATAAAAGGGATACCCAGATAGTGCCGATAGGCGAAGGCAGCCAGGGTCGGTATCTTGGCAAGGATACGGTTAGCCATCTCTGAAAACTCTTCGTCGGATTCGAGATTAAGATGCGTCGCATAGAAAGAGGAGAGTGCCGTCACAGAAGCACTGAGCGTGGCCATCGGGTGCGCACCATCAGGGAAAGCAGTAAAGAGATAACGTGAACTTTCGGGAATAAAAGCGCGATGGCGGAGCTCCAAGTCGAAATCAGTCAACTCCTCTTTATCCGGGAGGCGTCCGTTCAGCAGCAAAAAACAGGCTTCGAGATAGCTGTGATTTTCAGCGAGCTCTTCGATGGGGATGCCTCTGTATCGCAGTTCACCCTTCGCACCGTTGATGAAGGTGATTTCGGATTGACAACTCGCTGTCGAAGTATATCCGGGGTCGAATGTGAACATACCGGTATCTTTGAAGAAGCTGCGCAGATCTACGACGGAAGGTCCGCGCGTACCGTCCAGTATAGGATACTCATACTGGGTATTCGTTCGATTGTCTATCAGTGTCATACTTTTTTTTGTGCTCATGTTTTTCCTTTGCATTTATCCTGAAGTATGAAGTATACAGTGGGCGAGGATTGTCCCGGATGATTAGACTGGTTCTTATGCTGCAACAAGTCTATTGTATATCTCCGCGTCTATTATACACAAAAATAGTGTACTATTGTGCTGATTTTTTCAGCAAACGATAAGGAGAAAATAGTGGGCTATTTCAAAAATGTAAACGTTCTAAAAGAGGTCAATAGCTACTTTGCCATAAGCCTGGTTGATTACTGCTGCAGCTTTCTACATTAGAATTTGAAACTCAGACCGATGTTCCAGGAGCTCAGCCCAGTGGTCAGGACGGTATCGCTCTCTCCCAGATCGGTATAATCGACAAAAATACTGAAGCTTTCAGTGAAGTTGAGTTTGGCGCCTCCTCCCCAGGAGAAGAGTGTATCGCTGTTTGATTGTGTCAGTGCACTGTAGTCATTCATCGTCACCCCCAAAAGAGCATAGAGAGAGACGATATCCAAACTATATTGCGGCTTGGCATAGAGTGCGAAGCTCTCAGCCTTGTAATCATCGAAAATACCGACGACATTGTATGCACTGTCGACAACTGTAGAGGTGATATTCCAGTAGTAGCGCCCTTCGATACCAAAGTATTCATTGAAGTCAATACCTGCAAGAAAAACAAGACTGTCTGTCGCCGTATCAACCGCCGGAAGATCCAGGAGGCCGGAAGCTGCCGAGAAGTCGATCGCTGTCGAAGCGTATCCTGCACCGATATACAGCCCTGCATTCTCTGCCAGGAGGGAGCTGCTGCCCATTGCCATGGTTGCCAGTGCCGAAAGTAGTAATTTATTCATTGCTTCAAATATCCTTTTTTGAAAGTATAGCCGAAAAGATTAGGAAGTTGCCAAAATAGATCAACCCAGATTCTGTGTTATGCTTGTACACTTCTTTATCCTCCCCAACCGTGCATTTTTTTGGAGATGATGACATCGTAGTTGGAAAAAAGATCGAGGGTGTTGGTCGCGACGAAGTTGGCATCTTGGAGAAGTTCCGTCCAGAGATGCTTTTGATGGAGATCTTTCCTGGGAATAAAGATGAGTATGAGTCCTGCATTTTTGATAGCACCATAGGCTTTTTTGAGAAAAGATGGCCTCATCTCATCAGAGACGGCAGCCGTGACAAAAAGATAGTCGTATGATTTTGCCTGGATGGTATAGCGCGGCTGTGCCAGATCGATCTTTTTGATCTTGATATGCTTGTTATCGGGGTATTTTGCCATTGCTTTGTCGAAGCAGACCGCATTGATGCAGTTGAGCTGATATTCATAATCGTGCGTAGCGCATAGTGCAGAGATTTTTTTGCTCAGGAGATGACTTCCTTCGCTGAAATGCATGATCCGGACAGAGGGATATAGGTTAATGATGTCCAAAAGCTGGTCGATCTTTTCCTCTTCGAGTTGTTTCATATCGATATTTCTCCTTTACTTCTCTCTCGCTTTGAAGTATGGCTGTTTGGTAGGATAATCATACAGACCTAAGCCGAAAATTTTCCTTAAGGGCACCGCAGTATAATCGGATAAAATTGTTTTTTGCAGTGAGCGGGAGGGGCAAGATGAATAGAAAAAGACTCAAGGTGGCAGCACTGCAGCTCCCCAGCCAAGCGATATATGCAGACAATCTCGACAGACTTCTCTCTCTGGTCAGGCAGCATCAGGACAAGGCGGTGATCGTGGCACCGGAAGTCTACCTTACGGCATACGACTATGCGCATCTCGAATCTGCCGCTGCGTTTTCGCGCAAAGCACTGGATCTTCTCCAGAGAGAGGTGGGTGATCAGATCGTTGTGCTCACCCTGATCCTCAAAGAAGATGATGGCTTTATCAATCGTGCGGTTGTCATCCATAAGCATACCATTGTTTATCAGCAGGAGAAAGCCATGCTTTTCAAGCTGGGCGAAGAGGATCGTTATCTGAGAGCAGGTGATACGCAGCAGATCATGCCTTTTGAGATCGACGGGGTGAAGTATGCGCTGTTGATCTGTTTTGAGCTGAGATTTAAAGAGCTGTGGAAGCAGATAGAGGATGTCGATATTGTACTTGTCCCTGCCAGATGGGGCTTGCCGCGCAAAGTCCATCTTGAGATTCTCTCCAGGGCACTGGCTGTGATGAACCAATGCTATGTGATCGTCGCAAACAGCAGTGATGCAGACATGGCGAGTGCTTCGGCGATCATCTCTCCCGATGGTAAAGTCATACAGGAAGATGAGCAGACTGTTGTCAAAGGTACTGTAGATTTTCATACGATCAAAAAGATACGTCGTTATATTGTGATGAAGTAAATAGGGCAAAGTTCGGGTTTTTAACAATTTTTGGATAGAATCACATACTTTTATAAAATAGACAAAGGATAGTAG
Organism: Sulfurovum sp.; assembly: GCA_024763175.1. Taxonomy (GTDB): domain Bacteria; phylum Campylobacterota; class Campylobacteria; order Campylobacterales; family Sulfurovaceae; genus SZUA-451. The sequence continues at coordinate 8,931 of JANTGA010000017.1, read as the reverse complement.
TGGAAGTGACAGCAAAAAAAATCGATGATGCGAATGTATTGCTCACGGCAAAAATCACAAAAAGTGATCTCGAAGAGAAGATCAATAAGCTTGCTGTAGAAGCAGGCAAGCAGGTGAAGGTTGATGGTTTTAGAAAAGGCAAAGTCCCCAAGGCTGTAGTGAAGCAGCTTTATGGAGAGAAACTGGAGCAAGATGCAGAGGGGGAAGCGCTCCAGGAGATTCTCGATCAGGGAAGCAAAGAACTTGAGCTGAAACCGGAGGCGATCCTGGGGCAGCCAAGCTTCAAAAAGTTCGACAAGACAGACGAAGGCATTGATGTTGAGATCGAGCTCTCTTTGAGACCGGAGTTTGAGCCCGAGGGCTATGCCGAGCTTGCACCCGAGTATGAGCAGCCGTCTGTAGAGGATGCGGAACGTGATGAGAGGATCGATAGCCTGGTGCAGGCACAGGCTCCATTCGAAAAGATCGAAGCCGACAGAAGCCTCCAGAAAGACGACATGGCAGTGATCGACTTCGAGGGTAGCATCGATGGTGTATTGTTCGATGGCGGTAAAGCAGAAGGCTTTAACCTCAGGATTGGTTCAGGACAGTTTATCCCTGGATTTGAAGATCAGATGACGGATATGAAGGCCGGTGAAGAGAAAGTGATCACAGTCACATTCCCCGAGGAGTATCACTCCAAAGATCTCGCAGGCAAAGAAGCAGAGTTCAAAGTCAAGCTCAATGAGATTCAGGAAAAAATCGTTCCCGAACTCGATGATGCATTGGCAGCTAAGCTCCTGCAGGGCGAAGAGAATCCCTCTGTAGATCTCGTCAAAGAGAAGGTTGTTGAGCAGATAAAAAATGAAAAACTCTCCAAACTGTACAACGAAGAGCTGAAGCCGAAGCTGGTCGCAGCTCTGGTAGAAAAGTATGAATTTGACCTTCCCAACAGTATCGTGGAGCAGGAGATCGATGCCAAAGTCAACGAAAAAGCCAGAAGCATGAGTGAAGAAGAGCTCAATGAATACAAAAACAATACAGAGAAACTTGATGCACTGCGCGAAGAACTCCGAGAGGATGCCAGAGATAGCGTCAAGGCGACTTTTATCGTTGATACTATTGCCAAAAAAGAGAATGTTGTTGTTTCTGACGATGAGGTTTCTCAGGCGATCTATTATGAAGCGATGATGAGCGGCCAGGATCCTCAGCAGGTGATCAAATATTATCAGGACAACAACCTGTTGCCGGCTGTCAAAATGGGTATCATTGAAGACAAGCTCTTCGCCAAGCTCCTGGGCATGGACCAGTAGTTGAATTTTAAGGATTTTCTATGAGCTATATTCCCTATGTGGTAGAGCAAACCGGCAGAGGCGAGCGATCCTACGATATCTATTCGCGTCTGTTGAAAGACAGAATCATTATGCTGAGCGGTGAAGTCAATGATCAGGTGTCCTCCAGTATCGTCGCACAATTACTTTTTCTCGAAGCGCAGGACCCTGATAAAGATATCTACTTTTATATCAACTCTCCGGGAGGTGTGATCACCAGCGGATTGTCGATGTATGATACGATGAACTATATCAAGCCCGATGTCGTGACGATCTGTATCGGTCAGGCTGCCTCTATGGGAGCATTTCTGCTCTCTTCGGGTGCCGAAGGGAAGCGCTACGCCCTCCCCAATGCCCGCATCATGATCCATCAGCCATCCGGTGGAGCACAAGGCCAGTCAACAGACATCCAGATCCAGGCCAAAGAGATCCAGAGGCTCAAAGATACGCTCAATGAAATCCTTGCCAAGCAGACAAACAAAACAGTCAAGCGAATCGAGAAAGATACTGAACGGGACAATTTTATGTCGGCAGAAGAAGCCGTGGAGTATGGCCTCATCGACAAAGTCCTGACCAAGAGCTTCAGCTAGAGGGCTGTTGGCATGATACGAGAGATCATTATTTATCCCGACAAACGCCTGAAGAGTATCTCCAGAGAGGTCGAATCCTTTGACGAGAACCTGCATACACTCCTGGATGATATGTACGAAACCATGGTCGCCAAAAACGGCGTAGGGCTTGCAGCGATCCAGATCGCTGTTCCGCTTCGGGTACTTATCATCAACATACCGCTTGAATCAGAAGATGAGGAAGTCGATCAGCCCAAAGAGAACACACTGGAGATGATCAACCCCACCATCGTCGACAAGAGGGGATCGACACACTATCAAGAGGGCTGTCTCAGTGTCCCCGGTGTCTATGAGGATGTCGAGCGTTTTGCTTTTGCCAAAGTCGAGTATTTTGATCGATACGGCAACTTTCATACGATAGAGGATGATGCGTTTCTTGCGATCGCGATACAGCATGAGATGGATCATCTCGACGGGAAGGTATTTGTAGAGAAACTCTCCTACATCAAGCGCAAAAAATTCGAAAAAGAGTGGCGCAAAAGGAAAAAGTCCGCCTAAGCGGCAACCCCACATGATTCTCGCTGCTTCTGTAGCCGGCGGGCTTCTCATTCTTGATTCTAAAAAACATTTCAATTTGTAATATTTCCGACTACAATTTCTACTACCATGTCATAATGTCGCTATGAATGCAAAAGTTGATAGTGGTACGATTCCACCAGATGAGGAGAAGAGAGAGGCGATTGTTAATCGATTGCTTTGTGCGACACTCGAAGGGGTGCAGGCGAAGGCGATCGAGGTTGAGGCGACATTTACCAAAGGGCTTCCCGGTTTTGCGGTCGTCGGTCTGGCGAGCAGTGATATCCAGGAGGCCAGAGAGCGGGTCAAGTCAGCACTTCTGACAAATGATTTTGTTTTCCCGCCTCTCAAGGTCACGATCAATCTCAGCCCCAGTGATATCAAGAAGAACGGTACGCACTTTGACTTGCCTATCGCACTTCTGATCGCATTGAACAAGGGCGCTTTTGATGAAGAGGGGCTCTTTGTCTTTGGAGAGCTGGGGCTCGATGGGAGAGTCAAGACGAGTTCGATGCTTTTTCCTCTGATCTTGTCACTCAAAGAGCAGAGAATGATCAAGAGAGCGATCGTACCCAGGGAGGCGATAGGCTACCTCAGTCATATTTCCGGCGTAGAGTTCATCGCAGTGGAGAGTCTGGGCGAAGCGATCACTCTGGTGCAGAGCGGCGCATTTAGGAGCAATACAGAGTCTTTTTCCTATGATGCTGAGCGTCTGGAGATCGGCGAAGGCAGCTATTTTTATGAAAAAGAGTACGAGAGTGATTTTGCTGATATCAAAGGCCAAAAAGTCGCCAAACGGGCTTCTCTGATCGCTGCTGCGGGGATGCACAACTTTATGATGGAGGGTAGCCCCGGATGCGGCAAGAGCATGATCGCCAAGCGCCTCAGAGATATATTGCCGCCCGTCTACGAAGAGGAGATACTGAGTATCGCCAAGCACCAATTCCTCGATGGTGTGACACCGGACTTTTCTGCCCATCGACCCATCCGTGCCCCGCACCATACCGCGACGACGGCATCGATCTTCGGTGGAGGATCACAACAGGCCAGGATCGGTGAAGTGGCATTGGCACACAAGGGGATCCTCTTTTTTGATGAGTTACCGCACTTTTCCAAAAATATCCTCGAAGCGCTGCGTGAACCGCTCCAGGACAAAAAAGTCCATATCGCACGGGTCAATGCCAAGATCGAATATGAAGCGGACTTCATGTTTGTCGCCGCGATGAACCCCTGTCCCTGCGGAAATCTCCTCTCCAAGACCAAAACATGCCGATGTTCCGAGATGGAGATCAAACGCTATCAAAACAGGCTCAGCGACCCTTTCCTCGATCGGATCGATCTTTTCGTGGTGATGCAGGAGGTGAGCAGTACAGACAAAAGTGACGTCAGCTCCAGGGTGATGCATGATGCCGTGATCGAAGCCTTCAAGAGACAGAAAGAGCGGGGCCAGGGGCGGCTCAACGGCAAGTTGACAGAGGAGGAGGTCGAGAAATATTGCATACTCGAGCCTGAAGCGACCAAAATCCTCGAGAGCGGCATTCAGAGATTTGCTCTCTCTCATCGGAGTATCGCCAGCATCAAAAAGATCGCCAGAACCATCGCAGACCTTTGCGGCAATACAAAGATCGGCAAAAAGGATATTTTGGAGGCGTTGAGTTATCGCAAGCGGAAGTAGCACGTCGTGCAGAGAGTCAAAGATGAGGCAAGCAAGTCTCCTCCTCTGCTGCCTGCTATCTGAAAGAGACGACCTCATCAAAACTCAGCCGTTTCTTCTCCGGCGCTTCATTGATCCGATAGCCCAGTGCTACGACCAGAGCGACCTGCTCTTTGGTTGTATTGAGCTCCAGTATCTCTTCGAGTTTCTCTTTTTCGAAGCCCTCTATGGGACAGCTGTCCACACCGATCATCGCGGCGTAGCTCATGATATTGGCGGCAGCGATATAGCATTGTCTGGCAGACCATCCATAGACAGAGTGGAGACCGTCGATAAATTGCTGATAGACAGTGAGGTAGTTTTCGAGCATTTCAGCCGGCATCTCCCGTCGTGAAAACATTTTTTTATAATAGGCACGACGCGCAGGGTCATCGACTTTGGCAGTGATGATCAGGAGGTCGCTGCAGGTTGTGACCTGAGGTTGGTTCCAGCAGGCAGGTCGGATCTTCTCCTTGAGTGCCTGATCCTGTACGACGATGAAGCGCCAAGGCTCCATACCGAAAGAGGAGGGAGAGAGTCTGCCCGCATCGAGGACAAAATGGAGATCTTCGGCAGGTATCTTTTGGCTCTTATCGAAAAGTTTGCAAGCGTGTCGGAAGTAGAGTGATTGGGTTAATTCCGTTTGGTTCATAGGGGTCCTTTTTTTTGTTTCTCTGTCCATTAGACTTGTTGCGGAATAAGAACATAACCATAACTTCACAGGTATGCCCATACTCTGCGTTAGTGCTCCTTGAATTAGCTACGGCTAGTCCTGCAAAAATATCTTGCAAAATCTTACCTCTTTAAAGCCTATTATGGCTATGTTCTTATTCCGAAACAAGTCTATTATAGAGTAAATAAGAGAGAAAAACTCTTGATTTAAACTTTTTTGACTTCTTTTTTGTTACAATCGCTAAAAATTGTAAAGATCTCGAAGGAATAAAATGGAAAAATTACACTACATCAAAGATGAAATGCTGGTACATATCCCGGTATGTACGCACGCAGATCCCAAGTCGGTTCTGCAGATTGGGGGATGCGACAATCTCCATGCAGAAATCCAAAAGCACAAAACGATCGAGAAGATCGTTCGTCTTGATGCCGATGAAGCATCCGAGAAGATCGCTGCACTTGCAGAGGGTGAATTTGATATCGCCATTGTCGCAGTGGAGGATTTCAAGCGTGATCGCGTATTTTGGGGACTGCTCAACCGCGCATTGGCCGACAAGGGTATCGTGACAACGATGTCAAGCACTTTGCTGACAGAGGAGGAAGCTGTGAGAGCTGAGTTGTCAGCGGCGGGCGAACTTTTCAAGATTGTGATGCCTTATCGCTATGAGTCATTGGCTTCGGATGGTCATCTTACGTGCAAAAACCTGCTTTTGGCGAGCCAGCACTATCATCCGACAGCCGATATCAATCTCCAGCGTGCAGACTTGACAGAAGGATTTCACTATTACAATTCTGATATCGCGATTGGTACATTTCAGTTGCCGACGGTTGTCAGGAAAAAATTCTTAGGGCTGATCAAACTCTAATGGCTTTTGAGTATGCCGTCGCATTGACCGGAGGAATCGCGACAGGGAAGAGCACTGCGACGATGCTGCTCTCTCTGTATGGTTTTCGTTTTATCGATGCAGACAAGATCACGCACGAGATACTGGACACAAACTTTGACAAGATTGCGGATCTATTTGGTACGGAATATATCAACGGCGGCAGGGTTGACCGCGGTAAGCTGGGCAAGCTGGTGTTTGCGGACAAGGTAAAACGACAGGATCTCGAAGCGCTGCTGCATCCTCTCATTTATGATGAGATCGCCCGCCAGTCAGAGGAGCAGGATCGCTTCGAGAAACCCTATATAGTCGACATTCCACTCTTTTTTGAGGGGGATCGTTATCCTATCGAGAGGTCTGTCGTGATCTATACTCCCGCCCAGAAACAGCTGGAGCGGCTGATGAAGCGTGATGGCTATAGCGAAGAGGAAGCACTGCGACGAATCAACAGTCAGATGGATATCGAAGCAAAACGAGAGCGAGCGACTTATGTCATAGATAACAGTAGCGATCTCAAGCAGCTCCAGCGTGAGTGTGACCGGGTGAAAGATGCGATTCTTTCGGACTTTCCCCTAGCATAGAATAGAGAGGAAGAGGAGTTCCGATGACAGTGACCAAATATAGTGCAAACGGAAATGATTTCATCATCTTTCACGCCCAACAAAAGCAAAATCGTTCCGAGCTGGCCAAAAAGCTCTGCCACCGCCAAAATGGCGTCGGGGCAGACGGAATGGTCGTATTGCTGCCTCATCCTGATTATGATTTCGAGTGGGAGTTTTACAATGCCGATGGAAGCAGGGCGGCGATGTGCGGCAATGCCAGCCGCGCTGTCGCTCACTATGCGATCGAAAAGGGCATTTCACGAGATGACAAAGCAGAATTTCTCACAGGAGCGGGTGTGATCCGCGCGACAATCAACGGCCTCTATGTCGTCAGTGATATGGTCAAGCCCCATATACTTGATCGCACGATCGAAGCCTTCGGGGAGCAGTGGTGGCTGATCGACAGTGGCGTGCCGCACCTTGTGACTTTTCGTGATTCGCTCGAAGCGTTCGATGTCGAGCAGATGCGAAGCCTCAGAGAGCAATACAATGCCAACGTCAATATCGCCGCGATCGAGGATGGAGATCTCTACGTGCGCACCTACGAGCGTGGCGTAGAGGATGAGACATTGGCCTGCGGTACAGGCATGGTCGCTTGCTATATCCGCGCACATGTCGAAGGTACACTGGGAGATATGGTACGGGTTTTCCCCAAAAGCGGTGATGAGCTCTATGTCAGCCACGACGAGGGAGTCTATCGCTTCGGCGGACAGGTGACCAAAACTTTTATCGCTGAAACGCTTATTTAGCCTGTATTTAAAATATATTTAAGCATTTGCGGGGTATAATGGCGCTCCACAAAATGATCGCGTAGCTCAGTTGGTAGAGCGCTACCTTGACATGGTAGAAGTCGTTGGTTCAAGTCCAATCGTGATCACCACATCAAAAGCCCATATCTAGGGGATCTTCCAAAAAATTATTTTTCATAAATTGCTTTAAGAAAAGAAAGTTATGTAGCTTACTTTACCTTTCGTTGGCTCATCCACTCTTCAGCATCAGTTACTTTATACCTGATTTTACCACCCTCTCCCTCCGGTCATCCACTTCAACTTCTAACACTCTTCTTCCTTCTGCCGTCAGGCCGTTCAAAAAGCCCAAGTCAGATTCAAGTTTTCTCCCTCTATCCATTTTCCTCCGATGATATCGCCAAACTCTCACACTATTTTTATCCTAATAGTGCTAGTATCATCAAAATCAATAAAAGAGATAGGGATAAAAATGAGCAATGCAACGATCAAGTGCCCAAGCTGCGGTACAGAGATAGATGTCAATGAGATCCTCTACCATCAACTCGAAGATGAGTTGAAACAAAAGAACATTGCAGAGCAGAAGAAGCTTCGCGATGAGATAGAAGCCAAGCGTAAGGAGTATAAAACGCATTTCAATGCACTGAAAACGAAAGAAGATGAACTCAAAGAGCAAAAAGAGAAGTTTGACGAGGAGTTGAGGAGGGCTACCAAAGAGCAGCTGAAGCGGGAGAAGACGAAGCTTCACGATGCGCTCAAAAAAGAGTTGCTTGAGGAGCAGGGTGATGCGATGATCGCATTGAAAAAAGAGTTGCAAGAGAAATCAGAGCAGGTCAAAGAGCTCAACAACTCCAGGATAGAGATAGAAAAGCTCAAAAGAGAAAAAGATGAGGCGGAGTCCAAAGCCAAAGCGGACGCTCAGATCGCTTTGACTAAGCAGCTTTTCCAGGAGAAAGCGAAGATGCAAAAGGCACTGGATGAAGCCAATACCCTCAAGCTCAAAGAGAAAGATGAGCAGATGGAGCAGCTCAAGCGAAGCTTGGAAGATGCCAAGCGCAAAGCAGAGCAGGGGTCTACGCAGGTACAGGGTGAAGCCCTGGAGCTTGCCATTGAATCCTGGCTCGCTTCACAATTTCCTTTTGACAGGATCGAAGAGGTCAAAAAGGGTGCATTCGGCGCAGACTGCGTGCATACGATCCACACCAGAGAACTGCAAAACTGCGGGATCATCTGCTATGAGAGCAAAAACACCAAAGCATGGAGTGATGGCTGGATAAACAAGCTCAAGCAGGACATGCTCAAAGTGGGTGCCGACCTGGGCGTACTGGTCACTTCCGTTTATCCTAACGGTATGGAGAGGATGGGTTTTGTCGATGGCATCTGGATCTGTAGTCTCGATGAATTCAAGGGCTCAGCATCACTCCTGAGAGAAAGTCTCATACGGGTACACTCGACCGTGCAGAGAGAAGAGAACAAAAGCGATAAGATGTCACTGCTCTACATCTACCTGACAGGCAATGAGTTCAGTCTACAGCTCAAAGCCATAGTCGATGGTTTCATGAGCATGCAGACTGAGCTTGACAAAGAACGCCGCTCCCTTATGGCCAGCTGGAAACGCCGCCAAAAACTCATAGATGGTGTTCTGCAAAATACGACCGAGATGTACGGTTCGCTGCAGGGGATCGCCGGGAGCGGCGCATTGGCGCAGATTGAGGCTTTGGAGTTGCCAGAAGAGCTAGAGGGTGACGAGAAGTGACAGTAGGGTCAGTGACAGTAGGGTCAGCGACAGTAGGGTCAGGACACAAACCACTAATCATTCAAACTCCTAAACACATGAGAAACTAAAGCAGCTGATACATCTAAATATCTTGCAACTTCA
>JANTGA010000016.1 GCA_024763175.1 Sulfurovum sp. | reverse complement strand
TCTATTTACTGACGGGGAAGTTGGATTTCTCTTTGGTTAATCCTAGGTTTAGGGAGATTTAGGTGGAGATTTACCCACACTTTTTTAGAAGGAACCTAATTTATGGCATTAAGTTCTTTGACAAAGGCTCACTGGGTGAGTCGAGCGATTATGCAGATTGTAACGAAAGTGAACCTACAAGTAGCCTCGTAAGTTGTTACGGAGTTGCCGACCTTCTGGTCTGATGGGGAAGGCTGACACATCTACTAAAATTGGCTTGTCCAGCCTGACGGACGCAATATACCATCCAAGGCAGATGGACTCCCGGGGTAGCAGGGATGATATGTATAAGAGGTTTTAAGAGATAAGGCGGGAGACCCTTGCAGATGAGTTATCTCAACGGATGGATATAAGTTAAAGCGAAATTTCATCGGGTTTGCAAGGGAGTCGGAGGTGTCCATAGTACCGTTCGCACCCCAGGAGCATTTCCTCACTTCGTTCAGGGCATATTCCAAAGACAACATAACTCTGGAAGAGGAAAGGGACACTGCTTTAATCACGTTTTTAGAACAAGAAAGGAATAGGAGATTGCACCAATGCTAGAAACTCCTGAAAAGATTCGGAAATTGCAATGAAAACTATATTGTAAAGCCAAACAGACAAGTGACTTTAGATTTTATGCTCTCTATGATAAAGTCTATAGAGTTGACATATTGACCCACGCCTACCGCCGAGTAAAGCAAAACGGAGGCACTCCTGGAACAGATGGAGTATCCTATGCCGATATAGAGCAGTATGGCGTGCCAAGATATATAGAGGAGCTCTCATTAGAACTCAAGGATAAACAGTACAAACCAGATGCCGTAAAAAGAGTCTACATTCCCAAATCAAACGGGCAGAAGAGACCCTTGGGTATCCCGACGCTAAAAGATAGAATTGTACAGATGGCTGTCAAGATAGTCATTGAACCTATATTTGCAGCAGGCTTTGAGGCAAACTCTTATGGTTTCAGACCAAAGAGAAATGCTCATCAAGCCATAAGCAATATAGAGAAAAACTTAGCGTATGGATATACGACTGTGATTGATGCAGACCTATCAAAATACTTCGATACCATCTCACATACAAAGCTATTATCGTTAGTAGCCAAAAGAGTCGTAGATAAAAACATACTCAGACTCATCAAGCAGTGGCTTAAAGCCCCTATCGTTGAAGAGTTGGACAATGGAAAGAGAAGATACACAAAGAACCATACCCACGGTACACCGCAAGGTGAGTCAAGATATTTACGAAAGTATCTCTATCTTCAATGTGCTGGGAGGTGCCAGTTTTTTGAAATCCTTATCAAAGGTAATCAACTTTTTACATTTTGATTTTTGTGCCAGATATAGATGGATGATATCATTGATATTTTTACAACTATCACCTTGGCAGCAACTGTCCACAGCCTCTCTCAGCGTACCGTAATCATACTCGACGCCCACAAAACCAAAGTAAAAATCGCTATCCCTTTTGATGATCTCATTGCTTATCTTCAGCTTGGCAAGCGTAAAGACAAACTCCTGCAATACCAAGGTCGAAAGCATCAATGTTTCACTATCGATGAGCCTCTCGATCAGGTCGAGTGCCTGTCTCTTCTTCTCTGTACCCTGATTGACGCTGGCATATATCAAAACATTGGTATCAAGATAGACCATCATTCATCTCGTTTATTACGACATCTACATCGATATCTTTATCGATAGAGATATCCCTTTTTCTGAGCTCATCGATATAGCTGCTGCCATTTTTTTGGGGCAGCTTGACATCGAAGGGCATACCTTTTTTGAGCCTTACCTTGTTTAAAAAAATATTGATGGCATCAGAGACTGTCAGGTTGTATTTTTTGAAAATATCCTTGGCTTCATTCCAAGCCCGAGGATCTACTTTGATGGAGGTTTGTTTTCTCGCAAGCATTCAGACTCCCTTTTTATGATCATTATACTTCGAATGAATTATAATGTCAAGAGGAGAACTTCACCTTGCAGACCCGGAACCATAGTGGCCTGGTAACGATGACAACCCTACTTTGGGTGTTTTCCAGCCATATTTTTTACAGATACAACTACAAGATGTAGGTGTCAGTCGCCATCTTAAGAATAAGAATCCCACCAACTGCCTCCTCTCCTGAGGTGGAATGCATACGAAGTGATAGAAAACCGAATATCGGTGTGGAAAAATTGGTAGTCATATGCATTCCACCAGAGGACTGGTGGAACGAGGAGAAGGGGGAAGCACCTGACTAAGAATAAAAATACCAAAAATAATATATAATCAGGAATACACTCCTAAAAAGGATATAAATTATGGATTCAATTCTTTATGAGGATAATCCTCACTGGACAGAAAAAAATGTCTACGATGCCTTTGTACCCAGGGAGATCCTGGCTCAAGCAGTTTCATATCTTGAAGCCAGGCAGGTCATCGCACTTATCGGTGCCAGAAGGGTTGGCAAGAGCACTATTGCCAAATTGATGATAAAAGAGCTTTTGAAAAACAAAGAGGCTAAAAATATCTTCTTTATCAACCTTGAAAAGCCGGAGTTCATCCCATATAAACATGATGCAGGGTATCTCAGTAAAATATTCGATGCCTATCTGAAGCTGGCCGATCCAGACCGAGATGAAAAAATCTATTTCTTCATTGATGAGATCCAGATCTTTGAGAACTGGGAAGTTTTCATCAAGTCGAAATATGAAAACAGTCATATCAAGTTTATCATCACTGGTTCCAACTCGTCACTGCTGACATCCAACTATGCCACAGTGTTGACCGGGCGGGTTTTGAAGCTTCAGGTGCACACCTTCAGTTTTACAGAGTTTCTGACCTATAGAAAAGTTCCTTTTTCGACACCGCTTGAGCGTACAGCCCACAAAATAGAGATCGCTCGAATGAAAGACGAATACCTCAAGTGGGGAGGCTATTACGATGTGATATCGATCGATGACGAAAAGATCAAAAAAGAGACAGTCAAAAATATCGCTGAAGATATCATCCTCAAAGATATCGTTCCCAGATATAGTATCAAAAATTCTGAAGAGATCAGGGATCTGTTTTACTACATCGTTTCCAATGCAGCGACGGTATTGAACTACTCCAGGCTCGCCAGAAAGATCAATATCGATGCCAAGAGTATCAAGGAGTATATTGCTTATTTTGAAGACAACTTTCTGGTCACTACCATACAGAATTATCATACGAAACTGACGGAGCAGATCAAATCCGCCAAAAAACTCTACCTGAACGACAACGGCTTTTTAAATCTCGGAGTCAATAGGAGCCTCAACAATGGAACAAGACTGGAAAACTGGGTCTTTACCGTGCTTTATCAAAAGAGTGAGGAGCTCACCTATCTTAAAGCGGCCAAAGAGATAGACTTTTATAGTGAAAATGTCCTCTATCAAATTACATACAATATGGAGGATGAGCAAACCAAAAAGAGAGAAACTGAAGCCTTTCAGAGCTTTGATGGCTTGTCAAAAAAATATTGTCTTATTACTTTTGACACGAAACAAGAAATGGAGGGGATCGACAGCAGGACTATTGATGAATTTATATTTAATGGAGGGAGCTGCGCACTACAGAACGAATAAGAGCCAAAGGTGCCTGCTAACAATGACAACTCTATTTTAGGTCTTGATGAGACATGCCTTTTAGAGGAGAACTTCGCCTCACGGACCCGAAAAGATTCGGGCCCCTACAGAAGGGGTTTAGCCTCTCTGCGTTTCACCGTTGAAACTGATGATACCGTACTGGAGGTTGCTGACCTGTACGAAACCGAGGGACTTCATCGCGTGCTGGACCTGGTAGCTTCGGCTGCCGGTGTGGCAATAGACGATGACCGGTGTCTCTTTCTTGTCAGCGATATCTTCGACCTTGGCGTAGAACTGTGACGTCGGCACCAGAGCATCTGTCCCGACGATATGGCCCATCTGGTACTCCATATGCTCACGCACATCGATCAATGCAAAATCGATCATCTTCAGCTCCCTTGCTTCCAGAAGTGCCTCCAGTTCATCACCGTCAAGCTGCTCTTGTCTCAAGAGTACCTCTGCCTGCTCGTGGGTGAGTCCTTTGGAGTGCTGATGGACGATCTCTTCGACCTCATCCTTGGCCCTCTGGGCAGCGGCGTATTCCGGTGTGCAGAAGATACCGCAATGGCACAAGCCGTCTTCAGGGATCTCTTTTTCCAGTGCAGGCTTGCAGGGACAGATGCGGTTGTCGGCTGCTTTTCGTTCCTCTTTGGTCTCGCCGATCACCATAAAACAGGGGCAGAAACGTTTGCCGTAGATGATGCGATTGCGTGCCAATCCCATCACGACCCCTTCATTGACCTCTTCATTGGGGTTTTGCACAAAACCAAACTGCTTGTTGACCTTTTCGACAAAAGTCTCTGTCTTTTCCATCTCCGCGAGAAACTCCGGTGAGTTCATATCGATCGGCTGCATCATCTCTCCTCTTTTGTATGATTGTCTTCATGAAGTATTTGAGTCATTTTATCAAATTCTTTCGCAAAACCCAGCATCTTCTCACCCCAACTATCAAAAAAACTCTTACTTTTGTTGAGATCGATACTTACCTTCTCACTTGTCACCTCTACACCCACCGGTACGGTCATCGTCAGGTTTCCCTCTCTGAGCTCTCTGTCAAGCTCTCTCGTCGTATTGTCCAGTTTTTTCTGAAAAATAGAAAAAAACTCTACCGTCTTGTTGGTATCGATCGTGATCTTGCCATCCTGCATCGAGACACCCATTTTTTCCATCACCGAAGGCTCGTTGGCTTTTTCTGTCGCCCGGCGGTCTGCCTCTTCCACGGCTCTCTTTTGGGTGGAGACTTTTGCTGCTGCTTCTCTCTCGGCACTCTTTTGCACCACTGCTTTGGCTTCTGTCGCCGCTTTCTGAATCTGCTCCTGCTTGAACAGCTCAGCCTGTTTCGCCTGCTCTTTTTCCTGCTTGCTTTCACAGCCTGCCATGGCAAGTACGACAAGGCAAGCGAGTGCTATTTTATACATCTTTACTCCTTCGAGAGAAAAATCATACCAGACGTTACGCGGTATGCTAATGTTGTGTCTCTAATTATACTGTGATTTGTGTAAAATTAGTGAAGCAGGTACTTCGTGCAGGCCGGGAGTCTGCCGGGCTCCTGGAGAGTGAATGGTTAAAGGTGGAGAAAGCTCCCCATGGTTATCTATTGGTCTTCCCCGAAAAGAAGATAGTCCAAACTCAATTTGCCGGCACCGAATGAGGCGAATATGGCCAAAAATAGCATATAGTAGAGAGGGATCTCGAAACCATTGTCGCCGGCACTGAAGCCATGGGAAATATGAACCGTTATGATCGCTACCGCCATCACGACCATCAGCAGTATGGATATCAAGCGCGTGAAGAGTCCCAGTGTCAACAATACAACCCCCACGATCTCTGTAGTAGCTGTCATATAAGCATTCAATGTAGGCATCGGTATACTCATCGTCCCAAACCATGTCGCAATCGCATCGATATCCGACCACTTTTGCATCGCCGGCTCATAAAAGCCATAGGCAACCGCGACTCTCGCCAAGAGCAAAGCGATGCTCTCTCCTTTGCTCAAGATACTCTTTACAAATGAATGTATTGTGAAAACCATCATCCACCTCCCGTAAGATATGTAGATCCATCCATCTGAATCGATCCCGGTTTGTCCATCCGAAAAAACTGTTACGATAGAAGTATAGTGATAAAGTGTGTAGTGTCTATGCAGCGAAGAGCCAACAGGGAGGAAAACCCCTTCTACTTGAGGTAGAGTGACCCTATCGCCTGCTTGGCGATATCGATGAAACCATCAACACCCGGCACGAAGGGGATCAGACTCGTACCGATCCCTCCCCAAATGACCAGTAGCGCCATCAGAGCGATAAGACCACTGCTGAGGTTGATCTTCAGCTTCTTCTCCTCCTGATTGCTGGGGTAGAAATACATCATCGCAACCAATTTGAAGTAGTAGTAGACAGAGATAAATGCTGTCAAAATCCCAAGGCCTGCCAACAGGATCTGTCCCGACTCAATCGCTGCCGTAAAAATATAGAATTTTCCCAGGAAACCGATAGTAGAAGGGAATCCCGACAGCGAAAGCATAAAGACAGCCATCATCAGTGCCATATAGGGCCGTCGCTCTGCAAAGCCCTTGAAATCCTCATACGTCATCTGTTTTCGGCTCTGCGATGCGATGAAACTCAGGATCCCAAACGCTCCCACTGCACTGAGGAAGTAAGCGATCAGATAAAACATGATCGCCGGCGCCGCCATCTCTGAGCCCAGGCCTATGGAGCTGATGGCGATCAGCATATAGCCGCTGTGGACGATGCTGGAACCTGCCAGCATCCGCTTGACCGTCGACTGGGAGATAGCGATCAGCGAACCACCGATCAGCGTGATGATCGTCAAGACCTGAAGCATCGGTGTCCAGATATTGCTGATCGACGCAAACTCGATCAGGTAGATACGCAGCGCGATCGCAAAGATCGCGATCTTAAAGGTCGACGCCATGAACATTGTCACCGGATAAGGCGCCCCATGATAGACATCGACTACCCAGGAGTGGAAAGGTACGGCACCGATCTTGAACATAATCGTTACCATAATGAAGGTGCCGCCCACGATCACCAGCGTCAAATCTTCCCGACCGTGAGACGCAATAAACGTCGAAATATCTCCGAGATTGGTCGAGCCTGTCGCACCATAGATCAATGCTGTACCCAGCACAAAGAAAGCACCCGTCATCGATCCGAGCACGAGATACTTCATCATCGCCTCGGAGCTGATCTTGTTCTTTTTGTGGTAGCCCACCAGGGCATAGATGCTGAGCGAAGCGATCTCCAGCGCAATAAATGCCGTGATCAACTCATTGGCATGTACCAGTGTCATCATCCCGAAGACACTGAAAAGAATCAGGGCAAAATACTCGCCATTGTAGTATTTTCGGCTCTTGAAATAATCTGTGTTGATCAGCAGTGTCATCATCGCACCGGCTGTGAACATCAGATCGAAAAGTGTTGCGAAATTATCCAGTATATACATCCGTCCGAAAATATCGGGGAAGCTGAAAAGCACCGCTTCTCTCCCAAACTGCGGTAGCTCAAGGAGAAAAGAGATACCCAGGAAAAATACAGCCACAAGGTTCAGCCTGTTCAGATCAACCACACGACTGCGGCTCAAAAGCATCAGTACAAAAGCCCCGATGACGATGATCGCCATCGGCAGTATCAGCAGTAACTCATGGATCATTGCAAACCTCCTATGGCCTTCATCACTTCGGCTAGTGAAGCGGTAAGCTGCGGCTCACCCAACGGGATAAAGAGTGACGGCGCGATGCCTGTGATCAGCAGAAGCAGCATCAGAGGCAGCAGCATCACCATTTCGCGCCCATCCAGATCCTCAAATGTCTCCGTGCAGCTGCCTGCCTGACCGAATATCGTACGCTGAAGCATCCAGAAAATATAGAGCATCGCTGAGAGCATTGTGGTCGCCGTCAACACGCCGATCCACAGATCTGCCTTGAAAGCACCGATGATGATCAGCAATTCACCGACAAAGCCACCCGTCCCGGGAAGACCCGCTACACTCAGTGCAAAAAAAGCGAAGAAGAAGGCAAATCGCGGCGCCACAGCAGCAATCCCTCCAAGATCAAAGATCGTCACCGATCGGGTCCGCTTGAAGAGCAGTCCGATCATCAGGAAGATGCCTGCCGAAGCCAGTGCGTGCGTAGCGATAAAATAGAGACTGCCGCCCCAGCCGTAGATATTGGTCACGATAATCCCCAGAGCGATCAAGGAGAGGTGTGACCCCGAAGAGTAGGCGAACATGCGCCGGAGGTTGGGCTCCATCACCGCATGAATCGCATAATAGAGCAGTCCGATGATCGCAAGTGTCACGATCGTAGGGGCATAGGAGACCAGTGTGTTTTCAAAAAGGCCATATCCAAAACGCCAGAGCCCATAGACGCCGAGTTTTGCCATGATCGCCGAGAGGATGACAACTGTCGGTGTCGGTGAAGAGCCATAGGCCGGCGCCATCCAGGTATGGAAGCCCACCAGCGGGATCTTGATCGCAAAAGCGAGGAGAAAACCGGCAGCCAGCCAGATCGACGTTTGTGCGTCGAGATGCAATCTGGCAAGATCATTCAATGCAAAACTCCAACTGCCTGTCGCTTCGAAATAGCCGTACCCAAGATAAAGAATCGAAAAGAGCATCGACATCGAACCCAGTATCGTCATCAGGACAATCTTCATCGCATTATATTGGTAGAGTCCATTGCCGTAGCGCCCGATCATAATAAAAATCGGCAGCAGCATCGTCTCCCAGAAGAGGTAGAAGAGCACCAGATCCAGAGAGAGGACGGCACCGGTCACACCGGTTTGGAGCATCAGCATATTGTACCAGTAGCCCTTGCGCTCCTCTTTCCAGATATAGAGATAGAGGATCGGCATCAGCAGTGCGATCAGTGCTAGAATAACAAGCGAGATCGCATCTACACCGACATAATAGGTAATACCATAGTTTTGGATCCACGGTGCGACACGCAAAAATTGCATACCGCCGGAAGGATCAAAATAGAAAATCACGACTCCCACCAATGCCAAAACAATCAGCGAAGCAGTAACCGCACCCAGCCGGAGCCAGTGCAACGGTGTGCGAAATACACCCAGTAGCAAAGCGGCGACCAGAGGCAGGAAGATAATATTGGAAAGGATATGCTGCATTAGAGTTCCCCCAGAGTCATAAGGATAAAGAGAGACATCGCCGCCACACCAATCATAATATAGAGCGCATAGTAACGTACTTTGCCATTTTGAAGCTGTGCGAAACGTATGCCTGCATAGCGATAGCCAAAGACAGCGAAATTGATCACACCGTCAACTACAAGCCGATCGATGACCCGGTCAGATAGCCGACTCAAAAGCAGGATCGGCTTGACGATCACCGCTTCATAGAGTTCATCGATATAGAATTTGTGCACCACAAGCTTCTGCAAGGGGGTTGTCACCTTCATCGGCTCCGCCTGCACTGCAAAACGCTTGTACGCCCATCCGATTCCGATCAGAGCCATCAGCACATTGAGTGTCGCCAAGAGGTATTCGCTGCTGTGCGAAAGATGCGGCTTCATATCCGGCAAAGCGATAAAGCCGGCGAACCAATCGTCTCCGCCAAAAGCAGTATTGGCTCCCAGGAATCCTACCGTGGCACTGCCGATCGCGAGGAGTACCAGCGGCCAGGTCATCGTCTTTGGCAGAGGCTGGAGCACTGCATCACTCCCTGCCCCTTTGGCATAAAAAACGACAAAAAAGAGTCGGAACATATAATACGCAGTCAAGAGGGCCGTAACGGTTCCGATACCCCAGATCACATAGTGTTCCGAGGCAAAAGCAGCAGCCAAAATCGCATCCTTGCTGAAGAATCCGGCAAAAGGGGGGATCCCGCTGATCGCCAGCGTAGCGATCAGCATCGTGATCGTGACCAGCTTCATGCGGTTTTTGAGTCCTCCCATTTTGAAGATATTCTGCTCGTGATGCAACGCGATGATCACAGCACCGGCACCCATAAAGAGCAGCGCCTTGAAGAAGGCGTGAGCAAAGACATGGAAGATACCGCTGCTGTAGGCACCCAGCCCCACAGCGATAAACATATATCCCAATTGTGACATCGTAGAGTAGGCAAGGATCTTTTTGATATCCGTCTGATACATCGCGATAATCGCGGCAAAGAGTGCCGATGCGGCACCGATGACGGCGATAAATTCACCAACTTGCGCAATCTCACTATAGAGGAAGGAGAAGCGCGCCACCATATAGACGCCGGCAGTGACCATCGTCGCAGCGTGGATCAGCGCAGAAACAGGCGTCGGACCTGCCATCGCGTCGGGCAGCCAAACATAGAGTGGGATCTGTGCTGATTTTCCCATCGCACCGACGAAGAGCAGTATCCCGATCAGTGGCAGCAGTGCTGTATCGATCATCGTAAGATTTGCCTTGATCGAAGCGAATGTGTATCCGCTCCCCTCCAGTGCGACAAAGAGAATCGACAGCGCAATGATGAATCCAAAATCCCCTACCCTGTTGAGGATAAAGGCTTTGTTGGCCGCTTTGACATTGAGCGGGTCTTTGTAGTAAAACCCGATCAGGAGATAGGAGCAGAGTCCCACCAGCTCCCAGCCAACGAACATCATGATGGGATTGTCTGCCAGGATCAGCAGCAGCATACTCGCCATAAAGAGATTGAAGTAACTGAAGAATTTGCCAAATCCGGGATCACCCTTCATATAGCCGGCAGCATAGATATGGATCAGTGTACCGATCAGTGTGATGAAGGAGATCATCACAACGCTGAGCCGGTCTGCCATAAAGCCGACGGCGATTTTGAACTCGCCCAGAGAGATCCATTCGAACAGCGTGCTCTGCAGGATCGCATCAGGCGCCTGATGCCCCAGATCCCAACTCACCATAAATGCCAGGATCGTGGAGAGTGCCGGAGCCAAAATCCCTATCCCCGCATAGAAGGCGTAGCGCTCTTTGGAAGCATCATAGAGATGAACGATACCCAGAAGCAGTGCCGAAAAGAGCGGGATCAAAACAATGAAACTCAAGATATTCATAAGGGCTCCTTTGTCTGCTTCAGCTGCGCAAAGTCATCGCTGTCCACCGAACGTCTGCTGCGCACCAGCTGGATGATCATCGCCAAAAAGAGCGCTGCCTCGGCAGCGATCACGGCGATCATCAGCAGCACCATCACAGAGCCGCCCATGGTGCCATGCAGGCGCGAAAACGTAAGCAGGAGCAGGTTGACTGAACTCAGCATCAATTCGATAGACATATAGACGACGAAGAGATTCCGGCGGCTGATCAAGCCGATCAGCCCCAGACTGAACAGCAGCGTTGCTACCATAAAAAAGGGTTCGGCTGTCATTGCTTTGGCTCCTTTCGTGCGATCACGATCGCTGCAACCATCGCTGCAAGCAAGAGCACAGAGACGATCTCAAAGGGAAGTACCCAGTGGCTGAAGAGCTCTCCGCCCAAACCCTTCAAAGTCCCGTACCCTTCCCGACTCGTATCAAACGTTTGCCCCAGATGAACCAGTGTACGATACATCAAGAGTGCAAAAGGCGAAACCAGAAGAGCAGAAAAGAGCATCCATCGGAGTTTGTAGGGTTCGCTGGGGAGGTTCTCCTCTTTCATATTGATCGAAGTGATAACCATCAGTGAGAGTACGACCACAGCTCCGACAGAGACCATGATCTGCGCCAGAAAGACAAAGCTGTTCTCCAGAAGCGCAAAAAGTCCCGCCATCGCCAGCATCGCGACAAGGAAACCAAAGGCGCTCAGCACCGTCTCTCTACTCCAGAGCATCATCAGGCTTCCCCCGACAAGAAAAAGTGCCAAAATGGCAAAGATACTATTTTCGAGCACGACTTTTCTCCTCTCCAAATGCCCCTTTGTGGGCCAATAGTTGATCTTTTTCCAAAACAAAGTCTTCACGACTATTGCCTGTCAGCGAAAAGATACCCGTATCCATGCGGATCGCATCGCAGGGGCAAGCCTCCACGCAGTAGCCGCAAAAGACACACTCAAGCGTATCGATAGCGAAGCGCTTGGGCATCTTCTCGTCTTCTCCATCTTCCCGCTCGGTTGCTTCGATGAAGATGCAGTCCGCCGGACAGGCAGTGGCGCACATGAAACATGCCACACAGGCGATCGTATCGTCCTGGCGATGTGTCAAGCGATGCAGACCGCGATAGCGATCCGTGATATCAGTGGGCTGCTCCTCGGGATACTCCAGCGTATCTACAGCATTGCTATCGGCGGCATTGCCTACCAAGTGCTTGAAAGTGATCTTCATCCCCTGATAGATCGCAGGCAAATAGAGCCTATCCTTGAAACTGCTACCGTAGCGCGGCACGACTTTGACTTTGTTATCCATCAGTTGACTCCTACGACGATGATCGCCGTGATAAAAAGATTGACCAGGGAGAGCGGCAGAAGATAGTACCACCCCACTCTCTGCACCTGGTCATAACGAAAACGCGGAAGTGTCCAGCGCACCAGGATAAAGAAGAGGTTAAAGAGCATCAGTTTGACGACGAAGACCACGATCTGCAGCAGTGTCACTGCGATCGCTGTTCCCAGTACTGCATCAGGAGAAAAACTCAGATAGAGCAGGATCGCTTCGACGACGACCGTCATCCCGATCATCGCCCAGCTAAGGACTTTGGCTTCAAACTCCCTGCTGCCATCACTGATGACGGTGGGCCGCACACGATTGTTTTTGCGCATCCACCTAATCACCAGGTAGACGATGGCCGGTATCACCAGCATGATCGCCCAGGCGAAGTAGTTGAAGTGTGCCAGCAGTGTCTCTGTCGAAACCCACGGCAGCTGATAACCGCCAAAAACCATCGTGATAATGACGGCGCTGGCACTATTCATCGCGACATACTCACCCATAAAATACATCGCGAACTTCATCGCGGTATATTCGGTCATATATCCCGCAACGATCTCGCTCTCCCCTTCGGAGACACTGAAGGGGTTGCGATTGGTTTCAGCAAAAAGCGCAACAATGAGAATCAGTGCGCCCAAAGGCTGTACGACCATCCCCCACGCAGGCAGAAAGCCCAGCACGGTACCGCTCTGCCATGTCACCATCGCATTGAAATCGATCGTATCGTACGTCAATACAAACGCGATGATACTCAGGCCCAGCGGCAGCTCATAGCTGACCATCATCGAGCCGGCCCGTGAAGAGCCCAGCAGTGAGTACTTGTTGTGGCTGAGCCAGCCACCCAGGAAGATCCCGACGACACCGATCGCGCCGATCGCCATATACCAGAGCACACCATAATCAACAGGCAGCGGCTGCATCCGGAGCGATTCACCATCGATGACGATATTGTCCGCAAAGGGGATCACCATAAATGCCAGCAGTGCTGCACTGAAGGTGATCATCGGAGCCAGCATCAGCAGCCAGCGGTGCCTGGCAATATGGGCAGGATAATACTCCTCTTTGAGTACCAGTTTGACAACATCGGCAAAGGATTGCACGACACCGCCGAAGCGAAAACCAAAGACATTCGTCCGGTTGGGACCCAGGCGATCCTGCACCAGACCCGCCCCGCGACGCTCCAGCCAAACCAGTACCGGGATCATCAGCAGCGCCAGCAGCGCGCCGACCACCAGAGAGATGACAGAGACCAGTATCGCAGCGAGTGTCATTTGTCACCCCCCTCGATCTGCGTCAGCCACTCGATCACCGTCGGGATCGGCTCATTGCGCTTGATCGCTCTGGGGCAATACTGCTCGATCCCCTCTTCGTTGACCAGTGTGCCCGCACTCTCCGAAAAGACGGCCAGCGGCAGTGTCAAATCATATGCATCTTTCCCGATATGCGTCTGAAAGCTGATCACTTTTTCTGCCTTGATTTGAGCTGCATCGGGATGGTTGAAACTGATCAGGAGTCCTGCCTTTTCGACAGGCAGTGTCGTCTTGATCTCCAGTATCTCGACTGCTTTGGCATTGGCTGCTCTCTGGGAGGACTTGAGCCAATCATCAGCAAAATCCTCATCACGATAGTGCTCCAGCGGTGCATAGAGTGATGCACCGATATGTGCAGCATACGCTTCTATCGCGACAAGCTCTTCTCGGTAGAGATTGGGGTCTGCCAGTACGATGATCTCACCTTTTGCACCCTCCAGGGTCTTACAGTAAGCCTTGAGCGCTTCTGCTTCGCTGCACACTGCACCATTGCGGTCTCTTTCAACCTGCCGGTTCTCCTGCAGCGCTTTGTAGCTCAGGCGGCCTTCGTCACAGATAAAGTACCCATTGACTGCCTGATTTTCACGCGGCCTGAAACGATAAATCGTCTCATCTTTATATTTTTCGCGGTTATGGTCAATGAAGATGTTGCATCCCTTCGCACAGCCATGACAGACAGAGGGTGTCGAAGTCAAAAACCAGACACGCTGAGAGAAACGAAAATCTTTACTCGTCAGAGCCCCGACAGGACAGAGATCGACTACATTCATCGCGTAGGGATTGTCCAGCTTTTTGCCCGGCATGGTAGAGACACGAGCATGGTCACCTCTCCCGATGATACCCAGCTCGTGTGTTTTGGTGATGTCAGCGGTAAAACGCGTACAGCGTGCACAGAGTACGCAGCGTTCCTGGTCCAGCATCACATTGCTGCCCAGGTCGATATGCTTTTGGTGATGCACCTTGTCTGCCTGGTCGATATGCGAATCATAGAGTCCATAATCCATATAGAAATCCTGAAGTTTACACTCGCCTGCCTGATCACAGATGGGGCAGTCAACCGGGTGATTGATCAGCTCCAACTCCAGAATATTTCTGCGGACACTCTCGATATTTTCACCTTTGGTTCGTACGACCATTCCCTCTTTGATGAGGGTATCGCAGGCGATCTGCGGACGTTTCTGTCCTTCGATCTCGACCATACACATCCGACAGTTCCCATCCGCACCCAGTGCTTCGTGATAGCAGAAATAGGGTACCTTGAGATTGTGCTTGATCAGCAGATCGATCAGCAGAGACCCCTCCTTTGCCACAAAACGTTTGTCATCGATGACAACTTCTGTTTGACTCATACGCTCGCCTTTGCTTCAAATTCATCCCGAAATTTACCGATAAAGGAGCGGACGACGATCGCAACCGCCGGAGCGAAGACACAGATCGTCTTGCCATCCATCGTATCGGCAAGTTCGAGGAGTTTGTCGATATCTTCGCTGCGCCCTCTGCCTTCCAGTACCCTGCCGAGTATCGTATCGCTCCAGCCTGTCCCTTCGCGGCACGGCGTACACTGTCCGCACGATTCGTGATGGTAAAACTCCAGCAGGTTCTTGAGTGCTTCGACCATATCGGTCCCTTCATCCATCACGATCATCCCGCCTGTACCCAGCGCCGAGTGCATCGCCCTGAGATTTTCATAGTCGAGTGTCGCGTAGGCTACCTCATCAGCCGTCAAGACCGCTGTCGATGCGCCTCCGGGGATCACCGCCTTGAGCTTCCTGCCCCCGAGGACCCCGCCGCCGTAGTGCTCGATATACTCCAGCATCGGGGTTCCGAACTCCGCCTCATAGACACCGGGTTTCTCCACATGGCCGCTCATCGCAAAGAGCAGTGTTCCCGGACTGTGCTCCGTACCAAACTCCCGATAGGCTCTGGCACCATTTTTGACAATGTAGGGAACCGATGCGATCGTCTCCACATTGTTGACCAGTGTCGGATTGCCGAAGTACCATTCAGGCTCTTTCTGCTTGGGCTTGAGCCGCGGATGTCCGCGCTTGCCCTCCATCGATTCGAGCAGTGCCGACTTTTCACCGCAGATATAGGCACCTGCACCACGATGGATCGTGATATCCACACGATACGCTTCTCCTCCTGACCGCTCTCCGAGGAGACCGGCAGCATAGGCTTCATCGATCGCCGACTGAAGGATCTGCTGGAATTGGCAGTACTCACCCCGGATATAGATATAGGCATCGTGCGCCTTGATCGCATAGCAGGTGATGATGATCCCTTCGATGAGAAGATGCGGATCTTTGGAGATGATCTGCCGGTCCTTGAAGGTCCCCGGCTCACTCTCGTCGCCATTGACCACGAGATAGGAGGGGCGCGGATCATCCTGGGGCATCAGGCCCCATTTGGTGCCGGCGGGGGCGCCGCCGCCCCCTTTGCCTCGCAGACCGCTCTCTTTGATCACTTCGACAATTTCTGCCGGAGAAAAAGCAAACGCATCACTGAGTGCGTCGTAGGCTCCATGCGTTTTGGCGACTTCGAGCGTATGGCTCCCGGGGATATCAAATTTTCGGCTGACGATACGGGATGCTTTGATCATGACTCCTCCTCCAGACTCTCCAGGATCGTATCGATCTTTTCGGGCGTCAGGTTTTCGTAATAGCGATCATTGATCTGCATCACCGGTGCCGTACCGCAGGAGCCCAGACACTCGACCTGGCTGAGTGTATATTTCCCATCTTGACTACTCTCTCCGGGCTTGATTCCCAGACGATTGCTAAGCTGGGCCAAGATCTGTGCTTTGCCGCGCAGGGCGCAGGAGAGGGTTTTGCAGAGCTGGATATGATACTTGCCGACCGGTTCGAGATTGAACATCGTATAGAAAGTCGCGACCCGATAGAGCTCCATCGGCGGCATGTCGATCACTTCGCCGATCACTTCGATCGCATCGAGGGAGATATACCCCTCCTGATACTGTGCCATCCAGAGACAGGGAAGCAACAGGGCTTTAGGGCTGGGATAGCGTGACTTGAGGGCTTCGATCCTCTCAAGATTTTCTTTGCTGAACACAAAACTCATCGATCCATTTCTCCTGCAATAATATTGAGGCTACCCAGCGTCAGGATGGCATCTCCCACCTGATACCCTTCGATGATCTTCGGATAAGCTGCCATATGGAGGAAGCTTGGGGCCCTGACTTTGACTTTGTAGGGGGTGCCGCTTCCGTCACTGACGATATAGAAGCCCAGTTCGCCATTGGCTGCCTCAAACGCACCATAGTGCTCGCCCCTGGGCACCTTGACCCCTTCATAAACCAGCTTGAACTGGTTCATCGCTCCTTCGATCGTCGTATAGACTGCCTTTTTTGGCGGCATCGTCACGGCATGATGCGGCACATTGATCGGACCGCCCGGTATGTTTTTGGCTGCCTGGCGGATGATGCGCATACTCTGCAGCATCTCTTCGAAGCGTACCATCAGCCGGTCATAGGTATCTCCCACCGATCCCACCACCATATCAAAATCAAAGGTATCATAATAGTAGTGCGGTGACGCAAAACGCAGATCATACGGTACACCGCTCGCCCGTAGATTGGGGCCGGTGAAACCATGGTCGATCGCCTCTGCTGCCGAAACGGGTGACACATTCAGTAAACGATCTTGAAAAATACGGTTATGCTCGATCATCTGGAGCGATTCGGCGATCCCTTTGTCGACTTTTTTGAGCACATTTTCCAGGTCACGCTCCCATCCCTCATAGAGATCGTGTGTCATACCACCGATACGCATATAACTGTTGGTCAATCGCGCACCTGTCAACTTACTGAGGAAGTCATAGGCATCATTTCGGGGATTGAAGAGATACCAGTAGTTGGTCTGTCCCCCCATATCCAGAAGCCCGGCCGCGAGGCAGACGAGATGATCGATCACCCGTGAAAGCTCTGCAAGAATGACACGGATAAAGATCCCTCTGTCAGGCAGCGTCAATCCCATCATCTCTTCGACTGTTTTGGCGAAAGCGATGTTGTTCATCAAGGCTGAACAGTAGTTGAGTCTGTCAGTATAGGGGATGATCTGGTTATAGGTATGGTTTTCGCAGCTCTTTTCAAAGCCGCGATGGAGATAGCCGATTTCGCTCGCACCTGCCACGATCTTCTCGCCGTCGAGTGCCGCCAGCGTACGAATCGTACCGTGGCTGGCCGGGTGCGAAGGACCGAGGTTGAGGATCATTAGATTGTCCCGCTCCATCTCCAGGCCGCGCGCATCGAGCAGCGGTTTCATCTCATCCATCATATCCTGTGTCTGCGTGCAGTACTGCCCTTGGGTGATCTCGTAGTCCTTGCGCAGGGGATGACCGACAAATTCGAGGTGGTTGAGGATACGCTTGAGCGTCGGATGCCCCGCAAAAGGAACCCCATATTGATCATAGACTTCCCGCTCCAGCCAATCCGCCGACCCATAGAGGTCACTGATCGTCGGAAGGCCCACATCGATATTGCCCACCTTCACCTTGAGTCCCATCGTACGCTTGAAGTCTGCATGCCTGAAAAGATAGATCACTTCAAACCGACTCGATCCGGGATGTGAAAAGCCCAGATTGTCCACTGCGGTGATATCCAGCAGCATCGCATAGCCCATCTCATCTCTGAGGTGCTCTACCATCCTGTACAGATGATCAGCATGGGCCGCTATCATCGGTATCTCGCCCATCATCACAGTAAAAGAAGCGGCTTCAAATCGTTCCAGCAGAGGCTGGTAGTGCGCAGTACTATTCATCGAGTTTGCCTTTGAAGCCACTGTGATCACGCAGTTTCAGCGTCGGTTCACGCCAGAGCTGCTTCTGTATCTGCACCACGGCATCGAGTATCCCCTCAGGACGTGGCGGACAGCCGGCGACATAAACATCCACCGGCACGATCTCGTCGATCCCCTGCAGTGTCGTATAGTTGTCATAGAAGCCGCCAGTCGAAGCGCAGGCACCCACAGCCACGACCCATTTGGGCTCGGGCATCTGGTCATAGATCTGCTTCAGGATCGGCGCCTGTTTGTAGCTGACAGTACCCGCTACGACAAGCAGATCAGCGTGTCGGGGAGAGAAGCGAAGGACTTCCGCACCGAAGCGGGAGATATCATAACGGCTCGCTGCCGTCGCCATAAACTCGATCGCGCAGCAGGCTGTCCCGAAGACAAAGGGCCAGAGGGAGGATTGTCTCCCCCAATTGATCACGGCATCGACTTTTGTGCAGACGACGGCATCGTCCAGGAGATGAGAATTGCTTAGATCCATCGTAAAATCCTTGATTTGTAAACATAGATCAGTCCGCCGACCAGCAAGCCGACGAAGACCACCATCTCGGCGATCCCGAAAAACCCAAGCTCACGCAGGTTCAGTGCCCACGGAAAGATAAAGAGTACTTCAACATCAAAAATAAGAAAGATAATGCCAACGATGAAAAACTTGACATTGAAAACATCAAAGGCATCTTTGTGAGTGAGGCGCACACCTCCCTCATAGGGCTCATTCTTGCGTACATTATCGCTTTTGGCGCCGATATAGCGCGTCAAATGGAACAGAGCTGGCAGAGCAATCACCAGAACTAAAATCATTGAAGAGGCTAAAAGAAGGGATCCGGACATCATTTTCCTAAACTGTAGTTATAATTAATATGATCATAACATAATCTTCTCTTGGGATTGGCTATGTGGTGTATAAATTTTGCACAATATAGCTATGACCGTTACCGTTTCAAGCAGAACTCCAGGAGTACCACGGATGCCAAAAAAGATTTTTTTCTTTTTTTGCCAAGATTATCAAAGCGATAACATACTTTTGATTTGAAAAGTGCTAGAATACGGGCGCAGTACTCTCTGCCAAGCCCACAAACCGGCATTCAAGCCGGTCTCCTGGGATTGATAGAGATGGACTCTATGGGAACTCCTGACAATAAGGAGTCCCGAAAATTTACTTTTTGGAGATATGAATGTCAAAGAAATTTGCTACTATTGATGGAAACGAGGCGGTTGCGCTCGTTGCGCACAAGACCAACGAAGTCATTGCGATCTATCCGATTACTCCCTCCTCCCCTATGGCAGAGCTGAGTGATACCTACTCAGCTAAAGGTGAGAAAAATATCTTCGGTTCGATACCGGATATTATGGAGATGCAAAGTGAGGGTGGCGCGAGCGGCAGTGTGCATGGCGCCCTGCAGACAGGAGCCTTGACGACGACTTTTACCGCATCTCAGGGACTCTTGCTGATGATCCCCAATATGTATAAAATCGCTGGGGAGCTGACGCCGACTGTCTTCCACGTCGCAGCACGATCCCTGGCAGCGCAGGCACTCTCGATCTTTGGAGACCATAGTGACGTGATGGCGGTGCGTCAGACAGGGTTTGCCCTGCTGGCTTCGGGCTCTGTACAGGAAGCACATGACTTTGCGCTCATTTCGCAGGCCGCTTCACTGCGCTCCCGCCTTCCGTTTCTGCATTTTTTCGACGGATTCCGAACATCACACGAAGAGAGCAAGATCGAGTTGATCGATCTCGAAACGATGAAAGCGATGATCAATGAGGACCTGGTACAAGAGCATCGTGCCCGTGCTCTCACACCGGACAACCCTTTCATCCGGGGAACATCCCAAAACCCTGATGTCTACTTCCAGGGAAGAGAGACAGTCAACCAATACTATGATGCACTGCCAAAAATCCTCGAAGAGGAGATGGAGAAGTTTGGTACATTGACCGGACGGCACTACCATCTCTTTGACTATGTCGGTGCACCTGATGCCGAGCGTGTCATCATCCTGATGGGCTCTGGAGCAGAGACGGCACACGAAACGGTAGAGTATTTCACCCAAAAAGGCGAAAAGATCGGTCTGCTCAAAGTCCGGCTCTATCGTACCTTCCCGATCGACCGGTTGATCGAAAGTCTGCCAGAGACAGTCAAATCGATCGCTGTACTCGATCGCACCAAAGAGACGGGAGCAACCGGCGAGCCACTCTATCTTGATGTCGTGACGGCAATGAGCGAGTACAATGAACAGGGCGCCCTTCCTTTTGCCATGCCGCGTATTATCGGCGGCAGATACGGTCTCTCCTCCAAAGAGTTCACGCCGGCGATGGTCAAAGCAGTCTTTGATGAACTCTCCAAAGAGGAGCCCAAAAACCACTTCACGATCGGTATCCACGACGATGTCACCCATACATCACTGGCATGGGATGAGACACTCTCGATCGAGAGTGATGAGGTGCTCAGAGGGGTCTTCTTCGGTCTGGGATCAGACGGGACTGTCGGTGCCAACAAAAACTCCATCAAGATCATCGGTAACGGTACCGACCACTATGCCCAGGGCTACTTCGTCTACGACTCCAACAAATCGGGCTCGATGACCACATCGCACCTGCGCTTCGGCCCTCGACCGATCCGGTCGAGCTACCTCATCAGCGATGCCAACTTCGTCGCCTGCCACCAGAGTGTTTTTCTCGAAAAGTTCGACATTCTCAAGTACGCATCACACGGCGGCACTTTCCTCCTCAACACCCCCTTCTCCAAAGAGATCATCTGGAGCAAGCTGCCCCGCAAGGTCCAGGAGGAGATCATCGCCAAAGAACTGAAGTTTTACATCATCGATGCCTACAGCGTCGCCAAAAAAACCAATATGGGACGCCGCATCAATACGGTTATGCAGACGTGCTTCTTTGCCATCTCCGGCGTACTCGAGAGGGAAGCTGCGATCACCAAGATCAAGGAGAGTATCGAAGCGACCTATGGCAAAAAGGGTAAAAAGATCGTAGAGATGAACTATGCAGCCGTAGACGGCACACTCGAAAACCTCTATGAAGTCGATGTTCCCCGAGTTGCCGATAGCACGATCGGTCTTCAGCCTTCCGTCAAAGGTGACTTTGATGGCTTCGTCGAGAAGATCACTGCCAAGCTCATCGAAGGCGATGGCGACCAGCTCAAAGTCAGTGAAATCCCCGATGACGGCACATGGCCAAGCGGCACCACACAGTACCAGAAACGCAACACCGCCATCGAAGTCCCACTCTGGGACCCTGATGTCTGTATCCAGTGCAACAAATGTGTCATCGTTTGTCCGCACGCCGCTATCCGATCCAAAGTGGTAGAAGAGGAGAGCCTGCAAAGCGCTCCCGAAGCGTTCCATTTCGTCAAGGCCAAAGGCAAAACGTTCGATCCCGACGAGAAGTTCACGATCCAGGTTGCCGTGGAGGATTGTACCGGCTGTGCACTCTGTGTCGAAGTCTGCCCCGCCAAAAACAAATCCCAGACCAACCTCAAAGCGATCAACATGGTACCTCAGGAACCCATCCGCGAAACAGGCGAAAAGAACTGGGAATATTTCATGGAGTTGCCCAACTATGACCGCAGCAAACTTGACCATGCCAAAGCCAAAGAGAGCCAGTTCCTCGAACCGCTCTTCGAATTCTCGGGCGCCTGCCCGGGATGCGGCGAAACCCCTTATGTCAAGCTGACATCCCAACTCTTCGGAGACCGTATGGTCGTTGCCAACGCCACCGGCTGCTCCTCCATCTACGGCGGGAACCTGCCAACAACCCCATGGAAGAAAAATGCGCATGGCCTTGGACCTGCCTGGTCAAATTCACTCTTCGAAGACAATGCCGAATTTGGACTGGGATTCAGACTGGCGATCGACAAGCATACTGAAAATGCCCGCAATCTCCTGCAGGATCTCAGGTCAGAGGTCGGCACAGAGTTGGCCGACAGTCTACTTGGCAGCAAACAGCACGATGAGCCGGAAATTTTTGAGCAGCGTGAAAGAGTCGCCCAGCTCAAAGAACAACTTGCCTCCCTCAAAGGTACTGAGGCGCAGAGACTGCAATCCCTTGCGGATTATCTCGTCAAAAAATCCGTCTGGATCATGGGAGGAGACGGATGGGCCTACGATATCGGCTATGGTGGCTTGGACCACACACTCGCCAGCGGGAAAAATGTCAACATACTGGTGATGGATACCCAAGTCTACTCCAATACCGGCGGCCAGCAGTCCAAAGCGACCTTCACCGGCGCTGTTGCCAAATTTGCTGCCGGCGGCAAGCCCCAGGTCCCCAAAGACTTGGCAATGATGGCGATCGCCTATGAAAATGTCTATGTCGCCCGTGTCTCAATGGGTGCCAACGATGCCCAGACTGTCAAAGCCTTCATCGAAGCGGAGCGTTACGACGGCCCCTCTATCATCATCGCTTACTCCCACTGTGTGGCGCACGGCTATGACCTCAAGTATGGCATGGATCATCAGAAGCTGGCGGTCGATTCGGGTCTCTGGCCACTCTTGCGTTTCAACCCGGAACTGGCGCTCGAGGGCAAAAACCCGATGCATGTCGATTACAAAGAGCCGAAGATCGATGTGAAAAATTTCATGTACCAGGAGACGCGCTTCAAGATGGCAGAGAAGATCAATGCCGGCGCAGCCAAAGAGTTCCTCGATACGGCACGTATCCATGCCAGAACGATGTATGACCGCTACAAAAACCTCGAAAACTATTATGCGGGAGAAGCGGACAAAATCGCCGAACAGGAGAGTGATATCGTGACATCAGAGAAGAGAAAACATACAGACGAATCAGGAGTAAAAGCATGAAATTAGATACCACT
This sequence comes from Sulfurovum sp., assembly GCA_024763175.1. GTDB lineage: Bacteria > Campylobacterota > Campylobacteria > Campylobacterales > Sulfurovaceae > SZUA-451. The sequence continues at coordinate 4,234 of JANTGA010000016.1, read as the reverse complement.
TATATGGGACTGGCGCTCAAAAACCCCATCATTGCAGGCGCATCCCCTTTGACCGCCTCCACCGACTCGATCAAGCGGCTCGAAGATGCCGGCGCGGCAGCGATCGTACTGCACTCGATCTTCGAGGAGCAGATCAACCACGAAGCACATGAGATCGACCACTTTCTCTTCAAAGGGGGCGAAAGCTATGCCGAAGCTGTCGGATACTTCCCCGACATGGAGCTGAGCAATCTCGAGTCCGAGCACTATCTCGAAGAGATCAGCACCCTCAAGTCCAGCCTCTCCATCCCTCTGATCGCATCACTCAACGGCGTCTCAAAGGGGGGCTGGATCGAGTATGCCGGCAAACTCCAGGAGGCAGGTGCTGACGGACTGGAGCTCAACATCACCTATATTCCCACCGATGTTGATCTCGATGGCAGAAGCATCGAAAAACTCTATCTCGATGCCCTTGAAACTGTCCTCCAAACAGTCTCTATCCCCGTCAGTGTCAAGATGAATGCCTTCTTCTCTGCGCCCGCCAATATGGCAAAACAGTTCAGCGACATGGGTGCCAAAGCTCTGGTCCTCTTCGACCGCCCCGTCCAGGTAGACATCGACCTCGAAGAGCTGACAGCCATCCAGACGATCCATCCCAGCATCTCCGCAGACCTCAGCGAAAGCCTCCGCTGGAGTGCCCTCCTCTACAAGAAGGTTGCCGCCTCCCTGTGTGCTTCGACGGGTGTCTATACCCATGAGGACGTTCTCAAAGCGATGATGAGCGGCGCCGACGCTGTACAGATGGTCTCTGCCCTTCTCCAGCATGGTGAATCCCATATCACCGACGTCCTGAGCGACCTCGTCGCCTGGATGGAGGAAAAAGAGTATCTCTCCATCGAACAGATGAAAGGCAGCATCTCACTGCACCATACTGTCAACCCCGCTGCCTACCAGCGTGCCAACTACATGAGGATATTGACAGAGTATCGCTACTAAACTGCTCCCCCCAAGAGGCCAAATCTTTGGCCTCTCTCTCACTTAAAGCAATTATTCATTATTTTTATGTATCATTGGAAATAAATAATTTTTATAAAGTGGAGTCCAAAATGAAAAGTATCCTATTGTTTGTATCGACTGCTGTCATTTTGATGGCAGGAAATATCAAAGCGTACCAATACAGCGGTGTCAAAGTGAAGCATGAGGATGAGCATCATCACCTGGAGAGAGAGATCGATCCACGCTGCCTGCATGTTCCGATGAACAGTGGTCTGGTCTGGGAAGGCAGCTATGCCAGCAAAGAGGTCCCCGAGGCTTGCAAGGCAACCTTCGTGACTGTCTTGGGGCAGATTCAGCCGATCACGCTGCATCCCAAAGTAGAAACTTATGGAGAGATGGAAGTGATGCACTTTCTGAAGCAGGCACAAAATGATGATTCGCTGATGCTGGTCGACAGCCGAAGTGAACCCTGGTTTGAGTACAGAAGCATCCCGGGGGCCGTCAATGTCCCCCACAGCCATATCTCCAAAATGAAATCTCTTCCCGAAGAGTATCAATATGCCCTGACAACGCTCGGTATCGAGGAGAAAAGCGATAGCACCTTTGATTTCAGCAAAGCAAAAACCATCGTACTCTTCTGCAATGGTTCATGGTGCGGACAATCTCCCGGTATGATCAGAGACCTGATGACGATGGGATATCCTCCTGAAAAGCTGAAATGGTATAGAGGCGGAATGCATGATTGGCTCGCACTGAGCATGACATCCACAAGGAAGCTCAAGCGCTAAGGGGCTGCACAGGTGTGCACTCAGTAGATCAACCCCTCTTTCATCAGCGCCTTGTTGATGAAGTTGAGCATTTTGTTTTTGGGAAGTCCGCACCAGGCAGGCGCCAGCAGCGTATCATCATCGATACCGGCAGTGACACGTTGGATGGAAATATGCTCGGGCTTGAGTTTGATCGCCTTGACAAGCGTGTCAATATACGCTTCACGATCAATAGGTGTAAATTCACCCAACCTGTATTCGTTGGCAAGCAGCGTATGCTTGACCACATAGAGCGGATGGTACTTGACCGAGTCGATGCCCCATTCGTAAGCCGCTTTGGCAGAGTTGAGCATCATCTCCTGGTCTTCACCAGGCAACCCAAAGATAAGATGGCCGCAGACGTTGAGTCCTTTGGCTTTGGCTTTTTTGATCGCCTCTTCAACATTGAGCACGTCATGCCCGCGGTTGATGCGCTTGAGTGTCTCATCATAGATCGACTGGATACCATACTCGATCCAGATCTCCTTCTCTCGACTCAGTTCGACGAGATAATCCAACACCTCGTCGGTCACACTGTCGCTGCGCGTCCCGATACTCAGCCCTACGACATCATCATAGGTCAATGCTTTATCATAGAGCGTTTTGATCGTCTCAAACGGGGCATATGTGTTGGTAAACGCCTGAAAATAGACCAGAAACTTCTGAGTGCCCCACTCCCGGCGCATCTTCTCGCGTGTCACACGTATCTGCGTATCGAGCTCTTCCAGCTGCTTGTCGAGGATCGGATTGCTTTTGCTTTGCAGATTGAGAAAAGTTTTTTCCGCATTTTTGGCGAGATTTGGACTGAAGGAGTCATTGAGGCAAAAGGTACATCCCCCCTTGGCAACCGTACCATCGATATTGGGGCAGGTAAAACCGCTCAAGCCCAAAGGAAGTTTACTCACTTTTCCGTGAAGCGTATGCTTGAGGTAGCGCCCGTATGTATAGAGTTGTTTCACTATAATCAATTCCTCTGTTTTATCAGCAACTGCTACTGCAGCCTGGACTTCCGGCATTACCACCGGCAAAATAGTTCCCATCAAAGCTGACAAGAGAGTAGTTTCTGTCATCGCCAAGTGATTCGACCAATCCTTCAATAGAGAGAAAGCCCAAGGATGTCGCATCCATCTTTTTGGCGATCTCTTCAGGCGTATACTTCGCTGAAATCAACTCCTCCTGCGTTGGCGTATCGATACCGTAGCGACAGGGATATTTGATCTCCGGGGCTGCAATACGCATATGCACCTCTGTAGCACCTGCCTCTCTGAGCATTTTGACAATTTGTTTCGAAGTGGTGCCTCTTACCAGAGAGTCATCAATAATCGCAACACGTTTTCCCTCGATCAGATACTTGATCGGCGAGAGCTTCATCTTGACCTTATGCTCCCTGATCTCCTGTGTCGGCTCGATAAAAGTCCGGCCCACATAGTGATTGCGTACGATACCCATCTCAAAAGGAACACCCAGTCCCTCGGCAAACCCTCTGGCTGCCGCAACACCGCTATCAGGTACGGGCAAAACCAGATCGACTTCAGCAGGTGTCTCTCTGGCAAGGCGCCGTCCCATCTCCAATCGCATCTGGTAGACATTTTTGCCATCGATGATCGAATCAGGCCGAGAGAAGTAAATATACTCAAATGCGCAGGGGTGATAGTCAGGCTCGAAGATCTGATGCGAAACAGGCTCTTCTCCTTGGGAAAATATCAACATTTCGCCCGGTCTCACATCCCGTACAAACTCTGCTCCGACAAGATCCAATGCACACGTCTCGCTTGCGACGATATAACCGCCATCTTTGAACCTTCCCAAACTCAAAGGACGTATACCAAAGCGGTCACGGATCACAAACATCTTGGAGCGACTCTGGATCACCAGACAGTAGGATCCTTCGATTTTGTTGAGCATATCCTTGATCCGATCGACCAATTTCTTCTCCTGACTCTTAGCAATCAGATGAACGATGTTTTCTGTATCCATTCCCGTCTGAAATATCGCACCGCGCTTGATCAAGCGGTTACGCACTTTGTCTTTATTGACAAGATTGCCATTGTGTGCTACGGAAATCTCACCCAGAAGATAGCGCGCAAAAACAGGCTGCGCATCCAGGATAGAGTCATCCCCGGCGGTTGAATATCGGTTGTGTCCGATAGCACAGTTTCCATTGAGCACTTTAAAACTCTCCTCATTAAAGACCTCCGTTACCAATCCGCGATCTTTGATCAGTCGAATTTTCTCTCCGTCCGCAGAAGAGATACCGGTTGACTCCTGCCCGCGATGCTGCATGGCAAAGAGAGCGTAATAGGCTATATTGGAAGCATTTTTTGCACCATGGACCCCGACGATTGCACACATTTGATTTCCTTTTATATGCCTAAACAGTCATTGATAGAGTAGCGTCCCTTTTCCTGATGGATCAGCCATTTGGCGGCACGAATCGCACCCTTGGCAAAGGT
>JANTGA010000015.1 GCA_024763175.1 Sulfurovum sp. | reverse complement strand
AAAATACGTACCAGGCGTTGAAAATGCACTTTTTTCTACTTCTTAGGAATAAGTTGATGCCCAACAAACACAACGATACGGGGACACAGCTTTCATTCGCGTTGCTCACAAAAGCAATGTCACTTGATCAGCCGCCCAGACCATTACACACTCATTCCAGGCAATTTGTCAAATCTCCCAATAAAGTTTTATGAGTGTGGTGTATATCTGTTATAGTGACTTGTCTTTAAAAGTTTGGTTTCTTCGCCTCACACTATGGACTTGCTCCCTAAAAGAAATTGAGTGGATCTGCTTTGCTGCTTGTTTTCTTCGGCTTGACTTTTGTTTTTTTGATGGTTTCAGCAGAAGTCACTGTCTTTTTCTGGGTAGCTTCAGGAGCTGATTCTGTTTTCTGGGTCACTTTTTTCTCGGCTGTACTATCGGTTTTTTTCTGTTTGGATGATATTTTTTCTTGAGATTCAGCTGCAGCGACCGTGCTCTTTTTTTCTGCTTTCTTCACTGGTGCAGCTTTGGTAGCTGACTTGACGATCAGTCCATTGATTCCAATAACGCGCTTGACTTTGTCTGTAACACTTTTGGCACTTTTTAGAGAACTGTATGGGCCGACTCTCACTCTTCTTGTTTTGCCGCTTTTGACGACAGTGTAGTCAAATCCTGAATCCTTGATCTTTGAGATAAATTTTGTGTCGGGTTCTCTGTTGAATGCACCTACCTGGATAAAGTATACCGATGCCCCGTCACTCTTTGCACTACTCTTGTTTTCAGCTTTGCGTTCCACTTTTTTGGCAGCAATTTTTTTGGTAGTTTCTTTTTCGGCCTTCTCCTCTTTTTTTGTTGTTTCCGCAGCAGTCATATCTATTGCTGGCTTTTTCTCCACTGTCGAAGCTTTTGGGCTAGCAAGAATGTCCGGTATCTTTTCTTCTTTCTGCTCTTTCTTTTCCGATGAGATCTCCTGCTTCCGACTGAGAGCCTCCTTGGTTTCTGTTCCTGCTGCTGTCTCCTTGCTGATCTGTGCTGTGCCTTTTGTTGCCTGGATAGCTGAATCTGTTCTAGCTTCAGGTTCTTTTTTCCCTTCTTTATCTGTCTCGGCTACAGAGGGTTGAGGCTTTACTGTCGCAGGCTCCGGGCTCCTTGTTTCTATATTCTGCGGCTGTAACTCTTCGACAGCAGATGGTGTGCTTGTCTGCATCTGAGAAGAGCTCGGTGTTTCTTGGCTTGTCAAATCGGCACTTGCCAGAAGCAATTCATCATTTGATGTATTTGTCTCCTCTTCTAATAGTACAATCTGGTTCAGAAGTCTATTGTCTTTACTGTCTGCAAGTACACTGCCCTGTATGATATCCTTGCCTGATGGGGAAGCTGCAAGTTCTTCACTGCTATCTATCTCAATAGCCGACTTGGTTGTCATCTTATTAAGAAGCACTCCGCCTATAGCGAAAAGGCCAATCAGCGCAATTGCAATATATATTTTTTTTGATTTTTGTCCTTTTTCCTTTGTTTTGGATTCAGGTGCTTCGATGATCAAATCATCTATCGTATACTTCTTCTTCACTGCAATTCCTTTTTCAAAATAGTTGATTGTGTTTCCGGATTGAAATATTTGAATGCCATTATAGCTGAAAGAGGTAAATACAATCATATCACCTCATCCTTCTCTTCGCAATCCCATTTACCGGGAACAAGAGCAAGATAGAAATATCGCTTAATTTTAGACAATTGAAATAATCGTAGTAATCATAAGTACCAAAGAAACATTTTGATGCTATGATTTTGAAAACAATCCTATGGACATGCTATGGAAAAAAATTTACCAATCGCAAGACATAACAGTCAATTGACACTCAGAAAAACAAAATCCCTTTTGGGAATGAGCAGCAAAATACTGGCAACAAGGGCTGAGACTCCAAAAGTGGACCATAGTTGGATCAAGAAGCTTTGGGGATGGGCTGATGCAAGCGAGATACCTGATCTGCACTGGACAGAGGACCTCACCCTTGAAGAGGGCGGCTATTGGAGCGGATTGCCCAGAGAGAAGGAGAAACTGCTGGAACTCACCTCTCTCAATCTACGCGGCAATAGCCTGATCCGATTGCCCCCGGAGATCGGAAAGCTGGTCAATCTGAAGATGCTCAATGTCAGCAACAATGCATTGGTTCAACTGCCGAAAGAGATCGGAAAGCTGGTCAACCTGGAATCCCTTTTTTTGGGAGGAAATCAGTTGGCTTATCTTCCTGGAGAGATAGGAGATCTGATCAATCTGGAGTCTATTTTTTTGGGAGGAAACAGGCTCATCCGAATGCCAAAAGAGATCGGTAAGCTGGTCAATCTGGAGACGATCCATATCTGGAACAATAAGCTGAGCTATCTACCCGCAGAGATTGGTCATCTTGCCAAGCTGAAAGATTTCAATATCAGCGGCAACAGGCTGACACATTTGCCCGGAGAGATCGGTCATCTGGTCAAGCTGGAGACACTTGATGTGATGAACAATGAGTTGACATATCTGCCCGAGGAGATCGGCAATCTGGTCAAGCTGAAAGATTTTTATATGAGTGGCAACGACTTGACACATTTGCCCCGGGAGATCGGAAAACTGGTCAACCTGACATCACTCGGTGTCAAATTGAGTGCATCCACACACTTGCCCAATGAACTGGGCAATTTGATCAATTTGAAATCACTGTATATCATGAATAATAAACTAACAGAGTTGCCCCGGGAAATCGGGAAACTGGTCAATTTGGAGTCACTCTATCTCATGGACAATCAGTTGACAAAGCTACCCGCAGAGATCGGCAACCTGGTCAACTTGACCTATCTCAATATCAAACGCAACAAACTCAAAGAGCTGCCGGCAGAGATCGGCAATCTGGTCAACCTGGAATCACTCTATCTGATGGAAAATGCGTTGACCCATATCCCCAAGGAGATCGGAAGCCTTTTTAACTTGAAGTACCTTACTTTGAAGCGCAACAGACTGACAAGTTTGCCAAAAGAGATATGCAGACTGGGACAACTCAAAGAGCTCTTTATGGATGAAAATCCGGATTTGCTTCTCTCGGATGTTCAAAAGTCCTGGATAAGCCATATCGAAAAGAGTGGCTGCAAAGTACACTTGGCCGATGAAGAGGTGAAATACACACCAGAAATAACGAAAGCAGCCATCTATGCAGCAAATACTTAAAAGGCTGGAACTGATCAAGTGCAGTATTGCGCTGGATGATGTGGATGTCATCCGTATCCAGACCGACAGGCTGAAGTCACTCCAGACTGACAGTGAGCTCAGCAGTATCCTGGCCAAACTCGACAACCATGACTATGGAGATGTGATCGTCGAGATCGATCACTACCTCTCCAGATATGACGGCATAACGCCTTATGTCGATGAAGAGCTGCAGGGACTGAAACTGGAGCTGAAAATACTCGAAGAGGAGCTGCAAGATCAAAGCGAAGTAAGAGATGAGTTTCTGGCCAATCTCTACGAGTTCAACATCCAATACAATCTGCATCTTGGAGAGATCATACAAAAAATACTCAAGAAAAAAGAGGAGATACAACACAGAAGCGTCAAAGAGTTGGAAAAAGCATTTTCTTCTATCGTCACAGAGTATATCGACAGTAAAAACAGGTATGATAAAACAAAATCAGATGTCGATCAGCTGGAAAAAAAGCTCGACAGCATCGATATATTTGACCAACACCATAGTGAACTTTTCAGCACATTGCAGGACTTGAAAGAGACACTTCATCAGCAGGAAGCAGAACTCAAAAAAAATATAGAAAATGCCAAAGAAGCCAAAGAAGAGCTTGACAATCATCCGGATTATCAGCAGTACATCGAAACAAAAAGAGATTATGAAGCATTTTGCGGAAGCTATCAAGAGGTCATCGAAGAGGAGAGGTTTGAGCTGAGAGAAGAGGAGAAAATCGAGCTCAAGAGAGCGTATAAAAAAGCAGCCAAGCTCTGCCACCCTGACATCGTATCTGACAAACTCAAAGGGCGGGCACACGACATCATCAGTCAACTCAATGAGGCTTATCACAAAAGAGATTTACCAAAAGTCAAAGAGCTGCTCTCCTCGCTGCAGGAGGGAAGCGGATTTGACGCAGCAAGCGATACGATCGACGACAAGCAGCTCCTCAGATCCAAAATCGATACTTTAAGAAAGAAGATCGATGAAGTCAAACAAGAGACCGAAGAGATCAGCCGGGATGAAACCTTCACAGTATTGCAGGAGATCGATGATATGGATGCATATTTTGCTTCCATAGAGGGCGAACTCCAGGAAGAGTATCTCAAGCTCCAGCAAGAACCCTGAAGCACCCCCCGGAAGCTCGAATTTACTCGAGTCTCTCTATCAGATGCGCTTCCTACTTGAAAACATATTTTTTCCTCTTCACGCCAACATCCGGCGGGATACCGTTCTCTTCAAAATAGTCATACCCCTCTTTGAGATTTGACCAGAAATCATACCACTGGCTGAAACGATACTGCTGCATCCTCTCCTCTGTCATCCGAAAAGGAAAAATATGCACCCGCACATACTTCTGGCCATTTTCCAGCGCCTCCTCTACTAACGCATAGATCTCCTCGATCTTCTCATCCGTCATCGCAAAGCAGCCTATCGAGACACAATCTCCGTGCACCATCAGGGCACTGCCTGTGCGATGATGAGCTCTGTCATATCGGTTGGGATATCCGAGGTTAAAAGAGAGGTGGAAACGGCTGTTTGGATTGAGTCTGCCTTTGGTGACGTAGTAAAATCCTTCGGGGCCCTGCCGATCACCCTCTTTTTGCTTGGGGCCCAGATAGCCTGATTGTCGGCAGATCGTATAGGTATGCAGCAGCGTATAGTGATCTCCGGTCTTTATCCACATCTCAAGCTCTGCGGTATATTTGAAAATCCGTATATAGACAGGGTCACCAATATGCGCTCCCAGTTCGGAGAGTCTCTCAGGGACACTCTTCTCAAGGACACTTTTCTCAGGGACACTTTTCTCAGGGAAAGAAAGCTCGGGGGCCGGTTTCTCTCTGGCGGGTATGCTTTCTGCTGTCTCCTTTTCCTGGTCAGCCTTCTTCTGTCTGGCCTCAGAAATCTGCTCTGTTTTAGCAGTCAAATCCGCAGGCTTCTTTTCACTCGTCATTTTTTCCCTCTTGATCCAAAATTGGTCGATCGCTATCAAAATAAGAAAGAGCAGGATGAAAGGTACTGCACGTTTCATCTCACCCACCTCCTTCCAACGCTTTGGCACAGACATAAGCTGAGCTGAATGCCCACTGGAAGTTGTATCCGCCCAGCCGTCCCGTCACATCGACGACTTCTCCGACAAAATAGAGTCCGTCACACTTTTTGCTCATCATCGTTTTCGAATCGATCTCATCCGTATCGACGCCGCCTCTGGTCACTTCGGCCTTGCTGTAGCCAAAAGTACCGGCAGGAGCCAAAAGATATCTCTTGAGACTGAGAAGCCTTTTTTTCTCATCTGATTTTAACTGATTGATCGGCCTATCAGCGATCTCGAGTGCTGCCAAAAAGGCTTTGGAGACGCGTTTTGGCAGCGGCAGCACCGATGAGAGCAGCTTGGACGAGTCCTGATGCTCCTCTGGCTGCCACTGCGGCAGGAAGTCAATCTCGATCTTTCCTTTTTCCCAGTAGAGTGATGCATCCAGCACTGCCGGGCCGCTGATCCCTTTGTGTGCAAAGAGCAGTGATCCCGCACAGAGGTGCTCGCCCACTTTGATCTCAACTTCTGTCGCGATACCGCTCAACTCTTTGAAAAAAAACTGCTCCTTTTGCAGTGTCAAGCCCACGAGTGCGGGCGCAGTCCGAATGATCGTATGCCCGAAAGACTCTGCCGCCCTGTGACCAAAGTCACTGGCACCCAGAAGCGGAAAACTCAAACCGCCCGAAGCGATCACTACCCTGTTTGCCCTGTAGGATTTCCGGGCTGTTTTAAGATAAAAGTATTCGCCCCTTTTGACGATCTCCGTGATGGGATCATTCAGCATCAGGGACTGTTTTTGGCTCTTTTTTTTGAGTATCGTCACGATTTGGCTGGCACTTTTGGGGCAAAAGTACTGCCGCTTTTTGCGCAGTACGGGTTCAAGCCCCTCTGATTTCAGCCACTTCAAGAGATCATATTGATCAAACAGCCTCAATACTTCATCGACAAAATAGGGATTGCCGCGAAAATGCATCGCTTCCACTTCAGCATTGGTCAAGTTGCACTTGCCGCCGCCCGAGATCAAAAGTTTGGCGCCGACTTTGCTGTTTCCCTCAAAGATAAGCGCCCTGCCCTCTCCCACCAATGCTCCCAGCATCAACCCACTCGCACCTGCACCGATAATGGCTATATCAATCACGTCATTCATAGAAGTATTATACCAAAGCAGCTGGGTATCTCCGAAGAGATCCTCGAACTCTGTGACGAAACCGTCAAGATCGAAATGAAGCAGGAGATCAAGAGTTTCAACGTTGCGATCGCTGCTTCGATCCTGCTGTATCAGTTGAAAATTGCCAAACCTGCGATCTTATAGTCGTTGTAACTTCTTCAATCCCTCTTTGACCAGTGTGCTGGTATCACCGCTGCAACCGCTCAACGCTTTGCGTATATGCTCCTTTCTGAAGCCCAGACTCTCCAATGCCATAACGGCTTCATTCATCGATGTGGAGCTGACATCCTCTGTGCTGTCGACGATAAAGTCTGCCAGCTCCACCAAAATACGGCTGGCACTCTTGGGACCGATACCGGGTACCCGCTTGAGCATTCCTACATCTTTGCTCGATACCACAGTGGCGAACGATTCCGGAGAAAAGGTCGAGCAGATCGCCAGAGCAACCTTGGGACCGACACCGTTGATCTTGACCAGCGTATCAAACATCTTTTTCTCACTGAGCTTCGCAAAGCCAAAAAGCAGCTGCGCATCCTCACGAATGATATGCGTCGTATGGAGCCTGGCATTTTTCTCCTGGATCAGGTTGGAAGTATTGATAGAGATATGCACTTCATAGATCAGCCCATTAACATTGAGGTGGATAAACGTCGGGTCTTTTTTCTCCACTTCTCCTTCGATACCTACGATCATCTTTCGATCCTTTTTGATGATACTATACCGTTCACAGGCATAGCAATGCTCTATATATGTCATTTTGACATATTTGCACCAAATTTTGGATAAAACAACTCCTTTGACCCAAAGTATGCTAAAATTCGCCCGCAAGAACAATAAACCCGGAATAATCCACAGAGAAGGAAAATGTATGCGCCCAACAAGTATCTATATCGCTTCAGCACGACCGCGTGCCGGCAGCTTGATCATCGCTATGGGATTGATGGAGATGCTGAAAGGACGACTCAAGCGTGTCGCCTATTTCCGTCCCATCATTTCCAACGATGGAAAAAGAGACAGTGATATCGATTTTATGCTGAAGCATTTCAACCTCAACATCAGCTACGAAGCCTGCCTTGGATTCACGATCAATGACTATGTTGAAGCTTATGCCGATGGCCGTGAAGACAAACTCTTTGAGCTGTTATTTGAAAAGATCGATCAACTTCATCAAGCCTATGACTTTATCTTGATAGAGGGGTACCCCAGAACAGTCTTTGCCTCTGCTTTGGACTTCGATCTCAACCTTGAGATTGCCAAAAATATCAATACGGCTTATGTACCGGTACTCAATGCCAAAGGAAAAAGTGTCGAGAGTATCCTCAATGAAGTGCAATTTGCGACTGAATCGATCGAAGAGGAAGCGTGCATCCATCTGGCGACGTTCGTCAACCGCTGCGACCCGAATATGATCGACGACATCAAGCGTCTCATTCCTGACAGAGAGCAGATATTTCTGCTGCCGGAAGAAAAAGAGCTTGATACACCGATCATTCGGGAAGTTGTTGATGCACTCAAGGAAGAGAAAGCTGAAATGATTATGGGCGAACCCGAGCAGTTGGAGCACCTTGTCAGTAAGAAAAAAATTGCCGCTATGGGGGTAGAGAACTACCTCAAACGAATGACTAGCGACAGCCTTGTTATCGTACCCGGAGACCGTGTGGATATTATTCTTGCAACGATGCTCTCCTTTTATGGCAAAAAGCACCCCAATGTTGCCGGCATTATTCTCAGCGGCGGGATGAAGCCCAGCAAAACTATTATGAACCTTCTCAAAGATGTTGATGAGAGTGTCCTCCCTATTCTGGCGGTCGAGAGTGACAGTTATCAAACTGCCATCGCACTCAACAGTGTCCAGGCAGTTATGCGGCCCGAGAACAAACGAAAGATTACGCTGGCCAAAGGTATTTTTGATGCAGCTGTCGACAAAAAAGCCATTGCAGATCGGTTCAATAAAAGTTCATCTGAAATCATGACGCCCATGATGTTTGAATACAAGCTCTTCGAGCGTGCGCAGTCCAGACGTCAGCGGATCGTACTCCCGGAAAGCAGCGATGAGCGTATCCTCAGGGCGACAGAGATTCTCTTGCGCAGAGATATTGTCGATATTATCCTTCTAGGGAACAAGAAGGAGATCCGTCATCAAAGCGCCCTGCTGAGGCTGGATATCTCCCGTGCAACGATCATCAATCCCTGTAAAAGCAAACTCAGAGAGGTGTTTTCACAAAAATTCTATGCCTTGCGCAAGCACAAAGGCTTGACGCTCAAGGCAGCTAGAGATGCCCTGGAGCACCCCAACTACTTTGGCACCATGATGATCCAGGAAGGGATGGCAGACGGTATGGTCTCCGGTGCGACCCATACGACTGCCGATACCGTACGTCCTGCGCTTCAGATCATCAAGACCAAGCCGGGTATCTCTATCGTATCGAGTCTCTTTTTTATGTGTCTGGATACCAAGGTATTGGTCTATGGTGACTGTGCTGTCAATCTCGACCCCGGCGCCAGCGAGCTGGCGCAGATCGCGATCTCATCAGCAGAGACAGCTGAACAGTTCGGCATCGAAGCACGGGTGGCGATGCTCTCCTACTCTACAGGAGACTCCGGCAGCGGTCCTGATGTCGAAAAGGTACGCGAAGCGACCCACATCGCCCAATCGATGCGTCCCGACCTGCTGATCGAGGGGCCGATCCAGTATGATGCTGCCATCGATGCCAAGGTAGCCGCCAAAAAACTGCCCGGAAGCAAAGTCGCCGGAAAAGCGACAGTCTTTATCTTCCCGGACCTCAATACCGGCAACAATACCTATAAGGCAGTGCAGCGATCCACCGGTGCACTGGCGATCGGCCCGGTACTACAGGGGCTGCGACTCCCCGTCAATGACCTCAGTCGAGGATGTCTCGTCGATGATATCGTCAATACAGTCGCTATCACAGCGATCCAGGCACAACAGAATGAAAATAGAGGTGACAAAAGATGAAAATCCTCGTCCTCAACTCCGGCAGCTCTTCGATCAAGTGCCAATACTTCGTCGACCAAAAGAGTATCGCTTCCGCTATGATCGAGCGCATCGGAGAATCGGAGGGCTATGGTGAAGTCGATGACGGTGCCTGCCGTTTGACGCATACCGGCCCGGTAGCCGATCACCGACAAGCCCTCACCCTGCTCCTCTCGATGCTGAAAGATGCCAACGTCATGACATCGATTGACGAACTGGATGCAGTCGGACATCGTGTCGTTCATGGCGGTGATGCTTTTGATCAGCCTACCTTGATCACACAGGAGGTGATCCAGAGTATACGTAACTTCATCCCTCTAGCCCCCCTGCACAACCCTGCCAACCTTGATGGGATCGAAGCGATCCGAACACTGCACCCCGACCTGCCCCAGGTCGCCATCTTTGACACCGCTTTCCATCAGACGATGCCGCCATCCGCCTATCTCTACCCTCTCCCCTATACACTCTACCGGGAAAACAATGTGCGGCGCTACGGTTTTCATGGCACGTCACATGCCTACGTTGCCAAACAGGCAGCCGTCATGCTGAGCAAGCCGCTCGATGAGGTCAACTTGATCACGCTTCACCTGGGCAACGGTGCCAGCGCAACAGCGATCCAAAAAGGCCGGAGTATCGACACGTCGATGGGACTGACACCCCTGGAGGGCTTGATGATGGGCACCCGTAGCGGCGATATCGACCCTGCGATCATCCCTTTTCTTGCGCACAACAGCGACATGCATATCGACGACATCGATACCATGCTCAACAAAGAGAGCGGACTCAAAGGTATCTGCGGCACAAACGATATGCGTGAAGTGATCGAACAGGCGGAAAAAGGCGATGAGATGAGCACGCTGGCTCTGGAGATGTACACGTACCGGATCAAAAAATATATCGGTGCTTATACCGTCGCTCTGGGCTATATCGATGCCGTCATCTTCACCGGCGGTATCGGAGAGCACGCTGCCAAGGTCAGAGCGATGGTGTGTGCCGGACTGGAGGTATCGATAGGACTCGAAATCGATTCTGAAAAAAACCGACTGAAATCAAGCTCAAACCGCGCCATCCACAAAGAGGATAGCCCTATCCGACTCTTCGTGATCCAAACAGACGAGGAGCTGGAGATCGCACTGCAGACAGAAGCGGTTATCGCAACACGTTAACGTTTCTGCCGGAAGGGCAACTGCAAGGGCAACCACAAGGGATTGCCCCCCAAATCACTCTCTATTCTGACTATAAAAGTAGTTCGTCGCCTCTACGAAACCATCCACACTCCCACAGTCAAATCGCTTTCCTTTGAACTGATATGCGATCACCATCCCTTTTCTGGCCTGTTCACAGAGGGCATCGGTGATCTGGATCTCTCCATTTTTGCCCGGCTCAGTCTTTTTGATGACGTTGAAAATATCAGGAGTCAGGATGTAGCGTCCGATGACCGCGAGATTGGAGGGGGCTTTGTCACTCTCAGGCTTTTCGATCATATTGGAGACCATATAGACGCCCTCTTCTATCGCATTGCCTTCGATAACACCGTATTTATGCACCTCATCGAGGGGCACCTCCATGGTGGCAACGATACAGCATTTGTATTTGTTGTAGAGAGCAACCATCTGCTTGAGGATACCGTCTCCATCAGGATTGACACAGAGGTCATCGGCCAGGATCACGGCGAAGGGGTCCTGATCTCCGACAAGTACTTTTCCTTTGTGGATCGCATCCCCCAGACCCTTCATCTCGTTTTGGCGGGTATAGGTAAAAGTGCACTGATTGATGAGCTTTCGGATATCGGTCAGCAGCTCCTCTTTGGGGGTGCCTTTGATCTGGTGTTCGAGCTCATACGAGATATCGAAATGATCCGTGATCGCACGCTTGCCTCGGCCCGTGATGATCGCCATCACGTCACAGCCTGCTTCGAGTGCCTCTTCGACACCATACTGGATGAGCGGCTTGGTCAGGATAGGGAGCATCTCTTTGGCCATCGCTTTGGTAGCGGGCAGGAAGCGTGTACCGTAACCGGCAGCGGGGAATAGACATTTATGTAGCATCGGTTTTCCTTTTTTTACTCTGCAAGCAGATCAATGACTTTTTCGATCGGTCGCCCGATCACCGCTTTGCCATCCCTGATAACGATCGGTCTTTCGATCAGCTTTGGATGCGCTACCATGGCTTCGATCAGCTTTTCGGGGTCCTGCTCCTCTTTGAGCTTGAGCTCTCTGTAGATCGCCTCTTTGGTACGCATCAGCTCTCTGGGTTCGATTGCCAGCATCTCCAGCAGCTCCCTGAGCCGCTCGACTGTCAATGTTTCATTGAGATATTTGACAATCTCTGTTTCTGCACCTTGTTCCTGGAGCAGTGTGAGCGCTGCTCGTGATTTGCTGCATCTTGGGTTGTGCCATATGGTGATTGTTGACATGTAATGATACTCTCCTATGTATTGGTTTTGGTGCTCAGACTCTCCTGGATCATCTCCAGGCGCTGCGAGACATTGCCGATCGTTTTCGCATCATCCACAAACGCTTCTTCGATCGCTTCAGCCTTCGATATCAGCTGCATTGCCAAGTCGTAGTGTTCTTGATATTTCCAGAGTGTTACAATACGCTCTATCGCTGCCAGCAGTGCCGATGGGCTCACAAGTATGATACCCTTTTGGGAAGAAAAATCACAGAGCTTCTCTTTGTGCTTGCATGCCGTCTGCATCGCTTCGTTGCTTGCTACAAGCATCCAGCTGTGTTGACGATTGGTTTTCTTCTGCGATAGAGACTCCACATGCTCTCGAAACGACTTTAGAAACAGGGCCAGAGCCTGCTCTTTTTGTGTATGATCCCCCGTTTGGCGATAGATTTCATAAGACTCCAGCGAGAAAGTTGTATCGATTTCCAGCTTATGGCCATTGGGCAGTGCAATCTCCGCTGACAGGATCTGCTCCGCATCTTCGTGACTCTTCTCCATCTTCAGATGAAGCCAGGATTTGCTATCAATATCAGATAAGTGCACAATGTACTTCATGACTTCTGACCCGCTATCCCCAAGGCGCTCTTTATCTTTGAGTCTCTCCAGCAGTGTCTCGACTCTCTCTTCTGCTTTTTGCCTGGACTCAGCCTGAGAAACGATATCGCTCTGCATATCCCGCTCTCTCTCAAGACTCTCTTTGAAGCTGGAGATGATCGTCTCGTGATATTGAAAGATCTCATCAGAAAAAGATGCCACAGACTCAAGCAGAGCATCATCTCTCACGCTCTCAAAAAGTTGCTGATTTTTTTCAAAAATGCCCTCTGCCTGTTTTTCTATCTCGATGCGGCGCTCCCGGCTGTTGCCCTGCAGGGACTTCAGCCGCTCAAAGATACGGCGCTCCTGCTCCCTGACCCTCATCAGTATCTTTGTATTCTCTGCACGCAGCTGTTTATTCTCATCGACCAGAAATTCATTGCGCCTTTTTAAACTTTTGTATCGATAACTCAACGTTTGGAACTCTTTGCTATAGGTCTCAACGGTATTGAGGTGCTGCCTCTCTTGCTTTTCGAGAAGACTCATTTTCTCTTCGATTTTGACGATCAACGCTTTTTTGGACTTGAGTAGAACTTTGGTATCATCAAATCGCTGAAGTTCCTGCCCCAGCCTCTCCTCTTTGCTCTCCACTTCCTCAAGTTTTTGCTGGAGCTCTGTGATCTTTTTATCTTTGTCTGCACTGACCTCCAGGGTATCGAAGAGGCGATTTTTGAGGAACTTGATCCGACTGATGAAAATGATGACGAGTAGCGCGATGGCGAGCACGAATGCTATCAAGACACCTGCTGCAAAGAGAAGCTGAGACTCATCCGTCAGCATGCTCAGTAGCGCTTCCATCCCTTTCAGCCCCCTACCCAGTCATAACGCTCGGGGTAGTCACACTTCATCTGATCTGCAGGGATCTCTTTTTTTCCATACTTCATCCGCGAAAAAACGATCAAAACATTGTTGTCAAGATCATCTCTGTAAGCGATACGGCTGAGCTCCTGTCTGCTATTGACTTGAATCGTATAGTATTTGTCCCGGTACTTGGCAATATAGACTGATTTTCGGTGAAGCTTTGCACCTTTGAGTATGGCCGAAAGATTGAGTGCTTTGTCGATAATATAGCTTGAAACCTGCTCGAGATCATGGTCTACCACCAGTAACTTTTTACTATCGACGCAAACCTCTTTTTTGGTTGGGACGGTGTAACGCCACTTGAAACGATCTGGAGAGGAAAAATCTATCTTTCCCTGATAAACAATCTGTTTTTTCTGCTCACTGGTAATCGTCTGCCTGAAGTCAGCATGAAAGCTCGCAGGCAGAGAAATAATACTTTGGGCGAAGAGTACCGAACTGCACAAAACAAAGCCTATAAATTGTCGTTTTTTGATTGGATGACGCCTTCCTCTCACTTGCTTCCTTCTTTGATAATTCAGTTTCTTTAAAAGGGTGCATTCTACTCAAAAATCCTTACAGTGTGATGAATAGTGCATAATCCGGATTTATACAAGATTTGGGTAGAATAGCTTCAAAATTTTATAGGGTACACTTCGGAGTTCGTACTGCTCCCCGGATTCCCTCAGAGGATATAATAGATTATGCTAAAAAACATCACAAAAATTTTCGGTTCTGCGAATGACAGGCTGGTCAAGAAATATCTCAAACGCGCCAAATTGATCAATGCCCTTGAGCCTGTTTACGAACCGATGACCGACGAAGAGCTCCAGAAAGCTTTTGCTGCACTCCGACAGGAAGTTATAGAGGGGAAACAGACTCTCGATAAGGCGCTCAATGACTCTTTTGCCATCACCAGAGAAGCAGCCAAAAGAGTACTGGGGCTGCGTCACTATGATGTCCAGCTGGTCGGAGGTATGGTATTGAACGATGGCAATATCGCCGAGATGAAGACCGGTGAAGGAAAAACGCTGGTCGCAACACTCGCTGTCGTCCTCAATGCGATGACGGGACACGGGGTTCACGTCGTCACAGTCAACGATTATCTCGCCAAAAGAGATGCCGACGATATGGGAAGACTCTACTCCTTTTTGGGATATACGACAGGATGCATTACAACCGATATACACGACGAGATGAGTCGAAAAGCACAATACGATGCTGATATAACCTATGGCACCAACAATGAATACGGTTTTGACTATCTGCGTGACAATATGAAAGTCCGTGCTGATGAAAAGGTACAGAGAGAACATCACTACGCCATCGTCGACGAAGTAGACTCTATCCTGATCGATGAAGCACGGACACCGCTGATCATCTCCGGTCCGACACAAAGAGACATTAGTCACTATCCACGTGCAGACGAGATCGCAAAGCAGATGATCAAAGGTGAAAAGAGAGAGACCAAGCCCGGAGAGCCCGAGATCACCACGGGTGACTTTACCATTGACGAGAAGAATAGAGTCATCATCATGACAGAGCAGGGATTGGAGAAAGCCCAGGAGCTTTTCGGTGTCGAAAATCTCTACAGCCTTGAAAATGCAATCCTCTCACACCATCTCGACCAGGCACTCAAGGCACATTACCTCTTTGAAAAAGATGTGGATTATGTCGTCAACAATGGAGAAATTGTCATCGTCGACGAGTTCACCGGGCGCCTCTCCGAAGGTCGCCGATACAGCGAAGGGCTCCACCAGGCACTTGAAGCCAAGGAGGGGGTCGAGATCCAGGAGGAGTCACAGACACTCGCAGAGATCACCTACCAGAACTACTTCAGGCTCTATGAAAAACTGGCCGGTATGACCGGTACGGCTCAGACAGAAGCGACAGAGTTTGCCCAGATCTACAATCTCGAAGTTATCTCTATCCCGACCAATGTCCCCGTCCGAAGAATCGACAAAAATGACCTCATCTACAACACTGAGAAAGAGAAGCTCGATGCTGTCGTCAAAAAGGTCAAAGAGCTGCACCAAAAGGGACAACCTGTCCTGATCGGAACCGCTTCGATCGAAAAGAGTGAGCTGATCCATCATCGACTCAAGAGAGAGAAGATCCCCCATAATATTCTCAATGCCAAAAACCACGAGCACGAAGCGCAGATCATCATGGATGCCGGCCAGAAAGCTGCTGTCACTGTCGCGACCAATATGGCGGGACGGGGTGTCGACATCAAACTGAGTGAAGAGATCCGCGAGCTTGGCGGCCTCTACATCCTGGGTACTGAACGTCACGAAAGCCGCCGCATCGACAATCAGCTTCGCGGACGAAGCGGACGCCAGGGCGATGCAGGCGAAAGCCAGTTTTATCTCAGTCTCGATGACAACCTCCTGCGTATCTTTGGCGGGGAGAAGATCAGAAACATTATGAATCGCCTTGGTGTAGAAGAGGGTGAATTTATCGACTCGAAGATCGTGACCAAAAGTGTCGAGAAGGCTCAGAAAAAAGTTGAGAATATGCACTATGAGTCAAGAAAAAATATCCTTGAGTATGATGATGTCGCCAACCATCAGCGAAAAGCGATCTACGCCTTCCGAAATCAGCTTCTCGACCCTGAGTACGATATCGGAGCCAAGATCAAAGAGAACCGGGCCGAATACATCAACCACCACCTGATGGAGTGTGAAATCTTTGAAGGAGCACCGAAAGAGGACTATAATCTCGACAAACTCGTGGGAATGATCAAAGAAGAGTTGACTGTCGAGATTCCTGTCGAAACACTCAAAGAGAAGGAGCGCGAAGAGATCTTCCGAAACATCACCGAACACCTCGAGAACCATTATGAAGAAAAAATGTCTGTCATTCACCCCGATCAGCGTGCCGAAATCGAGAGTGTCCTCTATCTCAGAGTCCTCGATCCGGAGTGGCGAGACCATCTCTACGAAATGGATGTCCTCAAGACAGGTATCGGACTGAGAGGATACAACCAAAAAGACCCGCTGACCGAATACAAGCAGGATAGCTACAAACTCTTCCAGGATTTGATCCAGCGTATCAAATTTGAAGCGATCAAAATCCTGCATCTTGTGCAGTTTGACTTTGGCAGTCAAGAAGAGGAGCAGCAGGCTGTCGAAGAGATCAAAAATGAGCTCGAAAGCTCTGTCGAAGAGACAAGTTTCAACCAATCCTACGAAGAGGGTGAAATCGAAAGTGCAGTCACCAAGCCTATCACCGGCACCAAGAAGCCAAGACGAAATGATCCATGCCCCTGCGGAAGCGGCAAAAAGTACAAAAACTGCTGCGGAAAAAGCGGACCCAAAAAGGGATTGCTCGCCTAGATGAGCAGGCCAACCCCTAACCGGCAGTTTATTCGCAAGATTATCCGCCACTATCTGCGTTACGATAGCGAAAATCCCTTTATTTTCATCTCTGCACTCCTCGCTTTTTTGGGGATTGCAGCAGGCGTTATGGTATTGATGTTGGCTATGGGGGTTATGAACGGTTCCCAGAAAGAGTTCAGGGAGAGGCTCTTTGTGATGAACTATCCGCTCACCATCCTTCCTATGGATGAAGATGCAGTCAACGATGCGATGCTTCTCAAACTCAAGGCACAGTTTCCCGAGCTGATCATCAGCCCCTACTATACCACCCAGGTCATTACCAGAAATGACGGATCGGTAGAGGGGAGTCTCCTCTATGGTGTCGATTTCTCCAAAGAACGCAAGATCAACGCTGTCTTCAGGAAAGCAGGCGGTGATGGCAACAGTACTTTCAGGGCTATTGTCGGCGATTCGCTTGCCAGTGAAATGAATGCCTATGAAGGAGACAAGGTCACGCTCTACTTTTCAGAACAGCAGGCGGTTGGCTTCGGCAGTATGCCGCTGCAAAAACGCTTTATCGTTGATGCCATCTTTGATTCCGGACTCAAAGCCTATGACAAAGCGATCATGTACACCACACTTGAAGCATTCGAAAAACTTCTCAAACGCAAGGAAGGGATCTATGATGGGGCACACCTCTATTGCGAAGAGCCGCTCCAAAAGATCGAAGCGATACGCAACACACTTCCCGATACCGTCCTGATCGAGGGATGGTGGCAACAAAACGGCAGTTTCTTTTCTGCGATGGAGATGGAGAAAAAGGCTCTCTTTCTGGTCCTCCTGATGATCATTCTCGTCGCATCACTCAACATCATCTCCTCACTGCTGATGACCGTCATGAGCCGACGCAGTGAGATAGCATTGATGCGTACACTGGGTGCCACGAAGCGGGAGATCAAAGGGATCTTCTTTCGCCTGGGGCTCATCATCGGAGCAGGAGGCATCATCGCAGGTACGGTGATGGGTCTGCTGGGCATATGGGTGCTGAAGAGTTTCGATATCATCTCTCTGCCCGCTGATGTCTACGGCACCAGCAAACTCCCGGTCGATCTCACCCTCAGTGACTTCGGGCTGATTATTGCCGGTACAGCGATCATCATTCTGCTCTCATCACTCTATCCCGCCAAAAAAGCAGCAGAAACGGACCCTCTGAGTGTTCTCAGAAACGAGTAAGGGGGTCCTCTTCTTTTTCTCTCTTTGTTTCTGATTTCCTGATTTTTTCGGGAATAGCGAGCGTACGGCCTATCATTTTGAAGGGCAGCAGAAGCACATCTTTGATTGGGCTTGTACCAGTGGTCGGTTTATCCAATGTACCGCCGATATGAAGTCCTACAGTCATAATACTTTTATTTTTGCCTGTCAGGATATATCCCACCACAGGAAGACTTCCGATAATATTTCCCATCGCTTTGGCTGTCTGTATCGCCAAATCTACATCGATTTTTTTTGTCTTGAGGTCGACGACTCCCTCACCGGAGATCGTGGCAGACTCTCCCTTGATCAAAACCGATTTGAAGGTCACGATCCTTCCATCCTTGACTGTGAATTTGATCACACCCTCCCGGATCACAAAACCTTTAGTGCTGAATCCGGGGGTGCTCAGCGTCGCCAGTGCCGGAATCGTGTTGATAAATGCCAGCATATTGTTGTACGCCTTGAAATTACTCATCACGCCGCCATCCAGAGTGATCTTGCCGACAACCAACTTGCCCGGTTCTCCTGATATTTTGACAGTGTAGTGTCCTCTCTGCAGGCCATCGAAATTGATCAGAGGATGCAGCATCCTGTCGCTGATACGATTAGCCAGAATGCCCAGGTTTTTTCCTTTTTTGCTCACGGTCACCCTATCTTCTCCCAACTGTCCTTGAAAATGAAAGTTTCCACCGGCAAAAACCATCAGCTCATAATGGTCAGTCAGCAGTCTTGACTTGCCATACCGCAACGTGCTATCGGTCGCGACCACACTCATCTTTTTATCGATCCCCTCTTTCGCCTTCTTGTTTGATTGGGTTTGAAACGTGTCAAAAAACTTCTTCAAGTCGAGATTGAGGTGCTGCAGTGTAATGCGTGATCGGTCTGCATCAAACACAAAACGATCCTGAAATGCTTTGAAAACAAAACTTTTCCCCGAAAAAGTACCTTGGATCGGTACCTGTGTCATACAGCTTGATTCATTCTCGTAGATAAAGCAGTCATTTCGCTTGAGTAGTCCCTCGAAGCGGTACTCTTTTGAGTTTTTGCTGCTGATTGTGAGATGACCTCCGTTGATCGTGACCGGTACGTTTTTTAGATTGTTTTTCAATCGCGACAAATCAGCAATCTCTATCACTTCTGAACTGCCTTTTTTGTCGATCTTCAGTCTCATTTTAAGCGTAGGGAGTCTCACCTCTGTACCATTGCCATAGCTGACCTCCAAGGGAAGCCTGGTCTCTTTCATCAGCAGAAACGGCTTATGCTTATCTCCAAAACGAAAGGAGTGGACAGTGAGATTCAGTGTAGCCAGCTTTTTCGCAAGGTTGATGCTTCCATTGACAGTGATCTGATAGTTGCTGCTTTTCAACACAACACCGGAAAGTGACACAATACCCTTTTTGATCTGAACCTCTCCGCTTGTAACCGGCAGGTGTACTCTCCCGAGAGCGAATGCTCCCTTCTGCAGGCTGAAATCACAGAGCATCTGTACCTTGCCGGTTTCGAGATTGATATCAAGCTTGATCACGGAACGCATCCTTCCGCTCTTTTGCACGAGTGGCAGTTTGATCTTGTAGGCTTCGAATATCTTCAACACTTCAGCATCGATTTTGTCCTTGAACTGAAGATTCAGCTTCAGTCTGATCGGGTCATGATTGAGAAAATTGACGATTGAGATCGTGCTTCCTGCCAGTGACTTCTTCTTGAAATATGGATCGACTGGCTTAAAAGAGAGATTGCCCTCTTTGAAAACGACTTCTATCTTCTCTGCCCGTGCAGGCGCAAGCCCATCCTTGAATCGGATCAAGGCTTCTGTCAGAAGGGCTTCGGCCATGATCGAATCCGGCAGGATCCGGATACCTTTCCTCCCTATCCTTGCAACTGCTTTGAAACGTTGGAGTCTGTAGCTTTTGGCCTTCACCCTCTCTGTCGCCCACTCCGAAACAGTCGGCGGCAGACTGAACTGGTCAAGCAGAGGCTTGAGCTGTGTAAACGTATCCGACTTGGCAGTAAAGTAGAGGTTCCCCCTGCGCTTGTTGGCCATAAAATCAGTATGAATATCCCGATATTCTGCCGTGCCCTTTAGCAATGCCGTATCTCTTTTGTAGTTATAGACCAGTTTTCCCGACAGTCTGATATCGTACTCTTTGAGGTAGACCAGATCGATAACGGCATGCAGCTCATTGCCTTCGCGGGAGATCTGATGGGTGGCGATCTCATAGAGGTCATTGACCATGTAGAAGATATGATCACTATAGAGGATACTGTAGCGATCATTTTTGAACGTGACCTCTTTGAGTTCGATGTATTCAAAATAGCTCAGGAGTTCATTGAGCCTGTCCAAGCCCTTTTCGAGGTTTGGAAGCGGCTGCTTTTTTTTGTTGGCGGGGATAGAGAGACTGTCTGCTTTCAGAATAAGCTTTTTATCGAGTTTCAGATATAATCCATCGATCGTCAAAGAGGCGACCTTGAGGTGATGAACTGAAATACCATTTTTTAAAAAGAGAAAAAGAGCAATCACAATGACAAGAAGCGCAAAGAGAATATTTCGTATCATCGAATGGGTAGCAAGCATGCTTCTTTTCATTTTGATCTCTTTTATCTTCTATACGACTCTCCCTGTCAAGACAACCTCGACACTTTTTATACCCCAAGGCTCAGTCAGCAGCATTATAACACAGCTCTCCAAAAAAGGCTATGCCCTCAGCCCGATCGATACCTATCTCCTGGTCTTGATGGGCAAACCGCAGTCAGGTTGGATCACCATTGGTCAAACTGACCTGAATCGTATCGATTTTCTGCATAAACTCGTCACAGCCAAAGCGAAGATGGTCAAAGTGACGCTGATACCGGGCGAAACCACGGTACTGTTCCTGAGAGAGCTCGGAACAAAGCTTTCACTCGATACAGCAAAACTGCAAGCGTATTATGACCGCTATAGCAGTTACAAAGAGGCTGGCATCTATGCCAATACCTACTATGTGCCCCTGGGCATTCAAGAGAAACATATCATTCTCTTTCTCACGTCCCAGTCAGACAGAAAGTATCATGACCTTGCTCAAAAAATCTATGGTACATACGACAAAAAAAGCTGGAATCGCCTGCTCACCATCGCTTCGATCATCCAAAAAGAGGCAGCCGACAAAAACGAGATGCCGCTGGTTGCATCTGTCATTTACAATCGCCTCAAGAGAAGAATGGCACTGCAGATGGATGGCTCACTCAATTACGGGGAATACTCCCATAGCAAAATTACAGCAAAAAGAATACGCCATGATCAAAGCCGATTTAACACCTACAAATACAAAGGATTGCCACCCTATCCTGTCTGTGCCGTCTCTTTCGATGCGATCAAAGCTGCGATCAAGCCTGCCAAAACAGACTACCTCTACTTTATGAAGAACAGCAGGGGAACCCATGATTTTTCCGATACTTTCAGCAAGCATCGGGAGAATATCAAAAAAGTCAAAGCGTCAAAACTGTAAACGCTTGAAATCCTCCAGATCAAAAAGCAAAAGATTCTCCTCTTTGGAGTGTCTGAGCTCATTTGAGAAGCCATTTCTGGAGAAAAGTGCATAAATATCGACTGAAATGCCGGAATTTGACGCTTTTTCTTTGAGTTTATTCAACTCATTTTTGCATACTCTTCGGCCCTTGAATTTACACTCACCCAAGATCACTTTCCCGCTGCGTGTTACACTCAGGAGATCATATTCGCTATGGCGATCCCAGAAGCTTCCTCTGCTGATGAGAGGATCGTTCTGTGCGAAAAAGTCCGCGAGGAGATCATTGGAGAGCTGCTCGAAGCTCAGACCGGCACAGCGATCCTGGTGTTGACTGAAGTTTTTGAGGAAAGCAGCTGTTTTGCCTTGTATGATCTCTTCTCTGTAGGGCTCTACAAATCCAAACCAAAAACGAAAAAAGGGTACCTTGAAACGGGCTTTGGCTTGAATGCGGTAGGAGCGAAGATGTTTTTTGACTTTATGTTTGGGGTGCATCTTCGGAGGGGCTTCACGTGAAGGCTCAAGCTGCAGTATACCCAAATCGGCCAATTCAGAGAGCAATTCGCCGCCTGTCGTCTCGTTGACCCTGGCACGCTTGAAGATATTCAGCAGCTTGCCATCACCGCGCGCTACAGCGATCAACAGATTTCGATAAGGTGCTTCCAGCAGATAGGATGGTGATATCAAGGCTTCATATGCCTTGATATCGACAAGCATCTGATAGAGGATCACTTCATCAAGTGTATCGAAAAAATCTATCTCTATCGAGGAGTCAATGCCGCCAAAAATTGCGAAAAACTCCAACGCTTCCTCGATCTCCAGATAGCTGAATGTGTTACAAAAATCTCTAAATAACTGTTCTATGCTGTCTACTCTTTCCCTTCTTGATACATACCCACCCGCATCTCATTGTATATTTTAACATAGATTGGATATAATCAAAGTAAAAGTGATGGCGAGGAGAGGTAGGTCAAGTGGACAATCAGTTTTTTACACGATCCCAAAAAGTGCAGAATATCATCAAGGGATTCAATCTTACCAGGTCTCTCTTTGTCTCGTCGATTTTGACAGGCAATGCATACACGGGGAAAAAGAGTCTCATCCGGTATCTTTTTCCCACTATCACCTTTGCAGATGGCAGGGACCAGAAAAATATTGAACAGCTGCTTGAAAACCAGAATGAGCTTGTGATTTTCAATTTTGAAAAGTTGAGCAATGTCGAAAATCTGGATTTTAGCAATAAACGCATCATTGCTATCAGCAACTATATCAGCAATGAAAGGACGATCGATTCGCTCTTTGCTTTTATCTACCATATGCCCTCTCTCAGAGAGAGACCTGAGGATGTAGTGGCGCTCACTGAGCACTTCAACAGAGAGATCAAGTCCAAACTGATGATCGAGGGGGATTTCACGATCGATTTGGAGGCACTGGATATCTCTGCCGAAACCCACTCCCTGAGACGATCACTCTATCGGGAGGCATTTATTTACAGTTGCAGCGATCAGGATATCAAGTCGATACTCCATCGGTATCTCTATGAGCATATGGAGGGAGACAGCGATTACAAAACCTATCTGCCTCTCTATGAAAAACCGCTCATCGAAGCCGGACTGGAAAAATTTGGCTCCCAGCTGAAACTCTCGGAGATGCTGGGCATCAATCGAAATACACTGCGAAAGAAGATTCATGAACTCGGTATCAACTGATTTTCAATTTTTTGTCGAATGCGACAGCAGTCCTTTCATCCTTTTCAGGAACACGGGAAAAATCCTCTACCTGAACAGTGTCGCCGAGATACTTTTGGGCTATGTCAATCAGCAGGAGCTCTACGACATCGCCATCTCATATGCCCCCAAAGACTTTGGCTACAAAACCACACGGCTGGAACTGCAATACGATACATTCAGCTTCTATGCTATCACGGTAGCATATGAAAATGAAGAGCAGATCGGCCTGAAGCTCTACCATCGACCCAGGCTGGATCTGGAAAACTACCAGGAGATGGATAAGCTGCCGTTGACCGACATCAATATACTGCTCGAAGCCAATATTGCCCTTTTCAAGCTGCACAACGGCAACAATATGGAGCTTCTGGCCGATCAGGATCTTCCGCCCTGCAGGATCGATCAAAACCAATTTTCAAAATTGATGCGCAAGACACTTCACTCGTTCAGGGCTTCGGACTCTATCAGGATCTCACTTACTTTGATGGTGGGAGAGTATGTCTTGATCCGAAACAAACCTGAACGTATCATCCAGTTTATGATCACGGCAAACGGACGATATACTGACAATGACAAAGAGATCAAATCAATCGCCGAGCACACCAATACGACCTGTCTCCTCAAGGAGCATACGGTTCGGCTTCAGGTTCCTTTTGTTCAATAATTCTCAGCAAAAGTGAGGATTGCCCAATAATTAATCACACAATAAGTGAATAGTTCTTTCATCCTGTGATATGATTCAAGGGTAAATTTATTTCAAAAAGGATGGAACTATGAAGTTTAAACTCTTCACTCTTCTGGCAAGCCTCTTGCCAATAGCTGCTTTCGCAGAGGAAGCTCCCAAAATTGACTCGGGCGATACGGCCTGGATGATGATGTCAACAGCACTTGTACTGTTGATGACACCGGCAGGACTGGCACTCTTTTATGCCGGTATGACCCGTACCAAAAATGCCTTAAATACCTTCGCTATGGTCATGGGTGCCTTCGTGCTCGCGATGGTGGTATGGATCGTTGCAGGTTACTCTATCGCTTTCGGCACATCTGAAAGCGCTGCCCTTCAGAATGTCTTCGGAGGCTTCGGCAATGTTCTGCTCAGCGGTATCAAATGGACCGATTTGAGCGGAACGTATCCAACCTATGTATTCGTAGCTTTTCAGGGAACTTTCGCAGCGATCACCGTCGCGATCGCATCCGGTTCGGTCATTGGGCGTATGAAATTCTCCACCTGGATGGTGATCGTGGCACTGTGGGGCCTTATCGTATACGCACCGATCACGCATATGGTATGGGGCGGAGAAGGAGCCTATCTCTTTGATGCCGGTGCACTTGACTTTGCCGGCGGTACCGTCGTACACATGAATGGTGGTCTGGCAGGTCTGGTACTGGCCATACTCGTAGGAAAAAGACATGGCTATCCCAAACAAGCGATGATGCCATTCAGTATTCTCCTGACGGCTGCCGGTGCTGCACTGCTCTGGTTTGGATGGTATGGATTTAACGGCGGCTCCGCATTCGGCGCAAATGCCATAGCGGGTCTGGCAGTACTGACAACCACTGTAGCGACTGCTGCAGCGGGAGTCACCTGGTTGCTGATCGAGTGGATCATCTTTAAAAAACCAACACTGCTGGGAATCGCTTCCGGTATCGTTGCGGGCCTTGTAGCGATCACTCCGGCAGCTGGTTTCGTCAGTGTCGGCGGTGCATTTATCGTCGGTATCATCGGTGCGATCATAGGATTCTTCGGTGTTGTCGTTCTCAAGAAAAAGCTCGGATACGATGACAGTCTGGATGCATTCGGTATTCACTTCCTGGCAGGTCTCTGGGGTGCGATTGCCACCGGTATACTCGCACTCAATGACAAAGATCTCCTCTGGGACGGTCCAATGAAAGAGAGCGGAGATAGAATGGGTCAAATCATGGTCCAGTTCCAGTCTGTACTTGTAGTAGGAGCCTGGACACTTATCGGTACGATTATCGTATACTATATAGCCACATTGATTACAAGTGGAAGTAGAGTCGACCAGGATGAGGAAGAGATGGGTCTCGATGAGTCTGTTCACGGTGAAAAAGCGGTGAATCTCTAATGGCCTTTTGCCGAAATTAAAGTCACAGAAAAGGAAATTTACGATGAAAAAAATCGAAGCGATCATCAAGCCATTTAAGCTGGAAGATGTCAAAGAGGCGCTGGTAGCTGCCGGCATTGAGGGTATGACAGTATCTGAAGTCAAAGGTTACGGAAGACAGCAGGGACATTCAGAGCTCTACAGAGGAGCAGAGTATGTCATCGAGTTCATTCCCAAGATAAAGATCGAAATATTTGTAAGCTCTCAGGAGTATGCTGACCTGGCGATCAAAGCGATCAGCGAATCTGCCAAAACCGGCAAGATCGGTGACGGAAAAATCTTCGTCAGCTCAGTCGATCATGTTCTCAGGATTCGAACCAGCGAAGAGGACGAAGAGGCACTCTAGTATCCACACACACTCCTATGCCCGCCCCACTCCAAGAGAGGGGGCAGCTTCGTGGCTGGGAGCTTGCCTGTTTTTTAATCACATTTTTCTACTTTATTATCTTTTTATACACTTGATTGCACAATAATAGATCATCCATTTCCCACACTCTCCTGCTATAATATGACTGCGACAAAATAAAGGAGAAAAGTAATGGAAATACAGTATGTGATCGATACACTCTTTGCGATCTTTGCAATGACGCTGATTATCTTTATGGTTCCAGGTTTTGCGATGCTGGAGGCGGGTTTGGTGCGGACCAAAAATGTCTCGGCTGTACTCACGGTCAATGTGATGATCTATGCAGTTGCCTCGATGGCTTTCCTGCTGATCGGGTACACTTACGCATTCGGGGGCTGGGATCATCAGGATGGTATCAGCAAATGGGCATTTTTTATGTTCCAGATGGCATTTGTCGGTAAGACTATCAATATCATGAGCGGCGGTGTCAGTGAGCGTTCCCGCATCCTCCCTCTCGTCGTCTTCACGATCATCATGGGAGCGTTCATCTATCCTACAGCTGTCAACTTGACTTGGGGTGCCAACTTCCTCAGCGGAACTGCCCTGGATATCTCGGGAATGTATGATCTGGCCGGCTCTACGGTCATCCACTCTACCGGCGGCTGGGCGCTGCTCGCAGCGATCATGATCATGGGCCCCAGAACCGGGCGATACAAAAACAGCAAGATCCATGTCATCCCAGCCTCCAACATCCCTCTCGTCACTCTCGGTGCACTCCTCTTGTGGATCGGATGGTTTGGTTTCAACGGCGGCAGTGTCGGCACCATCTCCAGCAAAGAGTCTGCAGATACGGTTGCATTGACGATCATGAATACCAATACAGCCGGTCTTTCCGGTGCGATCATCGCCTGGCTGCTGATCTATATACGTTATAGAAAATTTGATATCACGATGATCCTCAATGGTGCATTGGGCGGATTGGTGGCAGTGACAGCCGGACCTGATCTCTATGATATCTATACGCCTATTGTGGTTGGGGCGGTTGGGGGTGCGTTGGTCGTATTTGCCATTCCTCTCTTTGACAAGCTGCGACTCGATGACCCGGTCGGTGCACTTTCTGTCCACCTGGTCAACGGGATCTGGGGTACACTGGCTGTCGGTATCTTCACCGACAAGTCACTGCTGCTTCAGTCTAAGGGTATTGTTGTAGTGGGAGTATTGGTCTTTACGGTCTCTTTTGTCACGATCTATATTCTCAACAAACTGATTCAGCTTAGAGCAAATGACGAAGAGCAGTTTCAGGGTCTTGATACGGTTGAGTGTGGTGTCGAATCATACCCAGAGTTCAAACGAACCATCTAGTTTCGGCGAAAATAAGTGTTGGTGTTCGTTTTCTATTGTATAATCGATATTATCATAAAGGAGTAATATGAAGAAAATTGAAGCAGTTATCAAGGCATTCAGGCTTGAAGATGTCAAAGAGGCGCTCGTCGCTGCCGGTATCGAGGGGATGACCATATCTGAAGTCAAAGGCTACGGCAAACAGCAGGGACACTCAGAGCTCTACAGAGGAGCCGAGTATGTCATCGAGTTCATCCCCAAGATCAAGATCGAAATCGTTGTCAGCTCACAGGAGTATGCAGACCTCGCCGTCAAAGCCATCAGTGAGGCAGGCAGAACCGGCAAGATCGGTGACGGAAAAATCTTCGTCAGCACCATCGACCACGTCCTGCGCATCCGCACAGGCGAAGAAGATACCGACGCGCTGTAACACACAGCTCTCAAACAAGTTTGAGGGTCCAGCCCTCAGGACACGCAAACTTGTTTGCGTCCATCTACCTGAAACGTATCTGCACGGGGCATTGCCTCAAACAAGTTTGAGGGTCCCAGATTTCAGGACACGCAAACTTGTTTGCGTCCATCTGATACCGATCAAAAAAT
>JANTGA010000014.1 GCA_024763175.1 Sulfurovum sp. | reverse complement strand
GGATGTCCCGGGGTTTTGGAGTCGAGCTGCCGGAAGGCTTTGAGATCCTCCATAGACACATCATAGCCCCAGAGATGCAGGAGCGAATAGATCAGCCCCGTCGCGTGCCCGCCTGAGAAAACCAGGCGATCCCGGTTGAGCCACTTGGGATTTTGGGGATTATGGTGGAGATGTTCGCTCAAAACTACGGCGATATCTGCCAGACCCATCGGAGCACCCGGGTGCCCCGAGTTGGCTTTTTGTACCATATCAGCAGCTAAAAATCGTATGGTGTTCGCCATCTTTTTGCGCATCGTATTCGACATTTTCTATTTTCCTTTGTGTCTATATAGGTATTGTGTCATCAGCGGCTGCAGCGCACGCTGCAGCTTTCCGTCAAAGCCTTCAAATCGTCTTTGTAAATCTTTGGCGAGTGCATCAGCCTGGGCGATACTCTCTTTGAGCCCCAAAAGATTGACAAAACTATTTTTGTCTTCATCGTTGCCTGTCGTCTTGCCTGCCTCTTCGTCACTCTGCGTCTCATCGATAATATCATCCTGTATCTGAAACAGCAGCCCAAGGTCGAGACCGAACTGATAGATCTCTTGTTCCGCCTTCTTCTTCAGCCGGGCGATCACTGCACCCATCTGCAGGCTGACAGCGATCAGCTTGGCTGTTTTGTTCTGATGGAGGATCTTGACCTGCTCGAGTGTCAGGGGTGTATTTTCAAAATAGCAATCGATCGCCTGTCCCAGCACCATCCCTCTGCTGCCACCGTCACGCGCAAGCAGTTCGACCAGCCGGATCTTGATATCTTCGCGCAGGGGTGCTTTGGCGATGAGGTAGAAAGCGTCGGTATTGAGTGCATCCCCTGCCAGGATAGCAGTCACCTCATCATAGCGCTTGTGGAGTGTAGGATGCCCTCTGCGCAGGGGCGCGTCATCCATCGCAGGAAGGTCATCATGGATCAGGGAGTAAGTGTGGAACATCTCCAGCGCCATCGCCACAGGCAGGGCTCCATTGTACAGAAGCGGCTCATAGGCATCGACAATACTCAAGAGCAGCATCGGACGAAAGCGTTTGCCGCCTGCCTGGAGCATATCTCCCAGCGCAGCCCGATAGACAGGATGGAAGGTAGAGACTTCCGGAAGATGTGACTGCAGATAGGCTTCAAATCGTTGCATAGTAGTGCTTCACATTCCTCTTCTTAAAATTGGGGAAAATTATAGCCAAATTAGGATAAGATAATGTCTATGAAGCAGAAAACAAAAGAACTAATCACGACGTGGGCAAAAAGAATCGTGGGGATCGCTACGGCAGTAGTGTGGATCAGTGCCATTGTCATCATCTACCGCTCTTTCGACTCCTTCGAAGAAGAAGCACCCTACTGTATCGTCAGTACGATGGTGATTTTCGGCATCTCATCAGCCATCTTCAAGGGCTTGGAGTATTGGGAGAGGCAAGAGGAAAGCACAGACCCGCAGTAGTCGTCAGACAGGTTATCTGGACGCTCTCCTGATCTCTTTTATGATCTCATCAAGGCTTTTCCCCTCTACATTGACGATCGCATCTGCCAGGGATTTGTAAGCCTTCTCTCTTTCGCTATAGAGTTTTTTTGCCGCTTCGGGTTGCGCAAAGAGTGGTCTTTTTTTGAGTTTCTTTTTGGCGTTATGCGAAGTAGCAATACGGCCATAGATCCACTCAAATGAAGCTTCCAGAAGGATAACTGTCCCCAACTCGGAAAGATTATCGACTTTATAAAATCCTCCGCCACAACTGATCAGCGTCCCCGAGACATGACCCTCGATCCAGTCCGCCGTCTCCTGCTCCAACGCACGAAAATAGCTTTCGCCCTCTTCACGAAAGATCTTTTTGATGCTCCGATTCTCCCTGGACTCTATCAGGTCATCGGTATCGATATTGTACATGCCATAACGCGCTGCAAACGCACGGGCAGTCGTCCCCTTGCCCACTCCCATAAATCCAATCAAGATAATATTGTTGTTCAATTTGCTTTCCTGCTTTCATAAATACAGTATTATATCGAAGAAATGTATTGATAGTGAATGCAAGTGTGCCTTTTCAGCCAAACATCCCCTTGGCAGCCAACAGTGTTACCAGCCCTATAATCAGCATCGTTCCAAATAATTTCGCATAGAATTTATTGTCTATCATTGCGGAAACAATCGTCCCTATCAGCACAGATACGATAAAAAGACCATAGAGAATAAACATCAGTCTTATCACATTTTCGGGTAGTGCCATCGGCTTTTCATCCGGCAGCACAAAAGTCTGCAAACCTATCGTAACAATCCAAAGATAGAGCAGTATCGAAAAAAAAGAGGTCCAAAATAAAAACTGTATTTTGCCACTTCTCACCAGCATATGTTTTTCCTTTGGTGACATTATATCCTTGAGCTACTTGCAAAGCCCAAAAGAAGATAGCCCAAGCACCAACTTCTTGATCACTTTACCTGTAAACGTGCGACTCACTCTTTCTGTTGCGGTGTACGATCATCAATGGCAGCATATGCCTCATGCAGGCAATATTTTATGGATTTCTTCTATCGCATAAACCCTGATGATCGTCTATCTATCAGCTCAACGAGTTTGTCTATTTTCTTCTCATTAAAATCGAGCCCCATCTCCTCCTGCTCCGGTCTGGCAAATGCAGGAATGCCGTTGACTTCCAGGACCAGAAAGGCTTTCTTTTTCCGATCATAGATAATGTCCACACCGGCTACCTCCAATCCTGTAATTTTTGCCGCAGCAAGAGCCAAGTCGACCACTTCTTCTTCGGGCTCACGCAAAAAGATGGAGCCGCCGCTGGTAATGTTGGTTCGCCAATCCTTACTGGGGGCCTTGCGGCCGTAACAACCGATATATTCCCCATCAACAATATCGATACGATAGTCGGTCTTGTCGTAATCGACATAATTCTCACCGTAAAAAAATCGCATATCAAGCTGATCGAGAAACGGAAAGAGCGTATCCAGGACCATTTCGGAATTTATTTTCGTAAGCCCCACGCCACCCCAGCTGTCAACCGGCTTATAGACGATCTGTTCCCACTGTTTGATGAACTGTTTGAGCAATTTGTGATCATCGCGATGACAGAGACAGAAATCCGTTGTATTGACGCCGTTTTGGCGCAAGAGAAAATCGGTCTGAAATTTATCCTCGGTCAATGCAAAGGATTCGAAATTATTGATACATGGCACCACTTTGTCAAGCGTCTTGTAGAGATACATCTGATACTGAGTCTGTTCTCCGGCATTGTAGCTGAAGAAGAGATCAAGTGTGTCCATTTGGATGCCATTGCAGTAGATGTGATTGTTTTCGGCATAGGCTTCATTGAGGTTCAGGCCCGTGACACATTCGATATCCCGCTCTTTCAGCTTATTGACTAATTTTTTTTCTATTGTATCTCCACCACCATTTTGGTACATCCACAGGCCAACTTTTCTATTTTTCTTTCCCATCAGAATCTCCTTAACAATGATATATTTTGCATTCAATGAATACTATACACTATGATTGAAGTTTTTATAATCATTATATGATTAATTATTAATCATAACTGTAGAATTCCAACACACTGCTATAAGATATAATGACCGGTAACGAAACGAGTGTCAGTAAGAACAACAAAGATATTGGACATAAAAAAGGATTTTTTTGATTGAGCTATCTATAGGTGCCATATGTATTCATACATAGATATCCATCATTTTTTACCCGAAGTAAACTTTCCTCCCCATAATGAATTGATCCCCCTGATCGACCATATCCTATTCGAAAAGAGAGCGGATCTATATATGGACAAAGAGGATTTGCCAATTTTCAAAGCGAATATCCTGCAATGCATGCAAGTCTACTATCGACTTCTGGGTATCGACACGGATCGATCCCGAAATGCTGCAAAAGCGGAGGGACTCCTGCCGCGCTACGTTGAGAGTCTCATCGGCTACTTCAGAAAACTTGAGCAGCAGCATCACGGCAACAAAGAGATCACGATCTTGAAATACTCCGGTGTCAAAATGATCAAAATCCGCTACAAATACACCGAGAGCGTCATCAAAAAGCTGGTCAAGCTGGGATTGAGAGATGCAAAAGTACTCGAAAACCCTCTGCGTATCTTTCTCAAAGGCGGTGCCCTGCATGATCTCATCGGTATTTTGTTCGTCTGCTCCTATCCTTATGAGCGGGAGTGGGTTGCCCGGGCACTTTATAATTTTTTTGAATACGATCATCGAACCGACGATCACCTTCTGTATGGTTTTTATACGGTTACGAAAGAGAGTGGCTACCGGGCGCTCCATTGCGATCGTACACTCTTCAACCCGCGTTTTGATCCCCGATTTTCTTTTTTGAACAGGGATGTTGATGCTTCTGCGGAAGCCATTTTTTCACTGCTGGCTCCGGATGACAATGATACCGTTGTAGTGCAGAAATTGAAAGATTATTTCAATATTGAGATTCAGCTGCATACGACGCTGGAAAATACATGGGCTGCTATGGAACATGCCAAAAGCTACAATGTACTGGCCAAGGGTTCCGGGCGCAGCAGTGAAATCTCCGTACAGTGGAATATGCTTTCCGGCGCTCTCAACAATCTCGAAATGGCGTTCCAGCGACTGCAGATAGATACAGAGCAGTCACAAGTAAAAGATATCAAAAGACAGGGATTTACCTTTGTCTACAACATCATCAAAAAACTTGACAAGGCGGCATACAGAAGGCTTGCAGAATCTGTCGAAAAAGTACAAAATCTCAGAAATCTTTTCAGTAGCCATGAATTCTCCCGTCATGACTATGTCCAGCAGCTTCAGCGCGAAGTGCAAAGCATAGACGAGTTTGCCCGCAAGCAGGAGAATATAACCGTTCGGACGATATTTCGGATGCAGAGTGCCTTTATTTATTATGGCCTCGCCAATCATAGTGATTTTTTCAATCTCTATGATATTCGTGCGTTTACACAGAGAGCTCTAAGCTATTACGAAGAGAATCAGAAGTTTTTAAATACCCATTCCGACATCTACAAACGTGATCTCGTCCATGTTATCACCATTGTACGCTATCTGAGGCTGGGAGAGAAGTATGGGCTGGGGCTGATAAATCCAAAAAGGGTCGCCACAAGAGCAGAGGATGCGCCTGTGTTGCGTTACGATAAAGCAATCTATCATTTTGAACTGGGGCTTTCGCTCCTGAATCGCTTAAGCGAAGAGGATCTTAGCTGTCTCAAAGAGGACAATGCGGCTTATGTCAAGATTATTCACCGGTTTGACGCTATGGCCCGCGAGTGGGAACTGTTCTCTTCGGAAGGCGACTCTGATTCGAGCAAAAAAATCGCAGCGCTTATTCAAAAATTCAGAGAACGCTTTATCACCAGGGCACTGCTGGCCCACTTCCAGACACTTCTAAGATCAAACAAGATAAAAAATGTCGGTTTTATTGTCAATTTTTATGCTACTTTGATATGGCACGGGCTCTATCTTCCTCTTGATTCGCTCAAGCGGATCATCAAGTATTCCGCCTATGACAGGATCGACAAGAGCGACCTCTTTTATTATGAGCTTGCGGCTTACCGGTTTTTGGTCGTGCGCCGCTGTGAAGCACTGAAAGACTGCGAAGGCAAGCGGCTATCGGGACGCTACGACAGGATAAAAATAGCACACTTTCGAAATTACCACAGCGAAAATATGATCAATCTTCTCTTTCAGATAAAACGGCAGGAGAGTCTCTATACATTTGAAAAGGCAAGAATACAGTTCGAACAACTAACGGGCGTCGTGTTCAAGTTTGACCACTTCAGCGACAGCCTCAGTCAATAGAGTCTTAGGGAGACACGCCTCCCTACTGCTGCACGATCGGTTCTTTGATCTGCGTCACTTGCCCCTCTCCTATCTTTTTGCAGACATTATTCATCGGCTTGACATTTGCATCTCTGCCGTAGATATAGCCTTGTTCATCGACGAGGACTTTGTGGCTTTTGTTGAGCTTCATTGCCCTTGTTTTTGATGGGAAGAGCAGGGGACTGATGTCATGATGGAGTTGCTCGATCATCGCTTTTTTGATCGTACCGTCTGCGTTGAAAAACTTTTTTTGCACCTCATCGTTGTCACGGAACTCATTGCCGGAGTGGTTGTTTTGGAGGTAGTAGCTGTATTCGTACTTCTCTCCGACACCGAGGTAGCTTGCTTTGGGTTCGGGGATGCCGACGAGGCCTTTTTGGCTCCAGTGGTTCCAGCCGTACATCTTTTCATCAGGGCGGGTACCCTCAAATTTTCTCGGGAAAGCAAAAACAGTGTCGGTCGTCGTCCCGATCCCTGCGTGACACCCCATGCAGCTGATCGTCTCTTCGTGTGTCTGGGGGCGCAGGCTGCCGTCTCTGGCTTCGATAAAGCCCTGATAGACCCAGCCGGTACCGGTCTGCAAACCCTTTTCGTAGCTGCCTTGCCACACCTCGGCCTGTGTCTGAGTTTCTTGATTGACTTCCGACTCTCGCATCTCTGCTTGAGCGGCACGATCGAGTGTGCTGTAGTTGCTCCAAGAGACTTTTCGCGCATAGCGCAGCTCTTTCATTCGTCTAGCCATAGTGACATGCTGCGCTTTGGCATCGCAGCCGATATAGCGTACCGAATGGAGAAACTCCGTCCCTTCGGGGAAGAGCCCGCCGGCCAGATGCAGTGTGCCGCGCTTGAGGGCTTCACGGGCTTTGCCAGCATAGGACATTTTCGTGAAATACTCCCTGGGGTTGAATACAACCTCTTTGGCTGTGCCCAGTGTGCCGTTCTGGTTTAGGTCCACCCCATATTTTTTCTCATCCAGCGATGCAGGAAGCAGGATTGTTTTCTGCTTGACGACCGCTTCGACAATCGCAAGGTTGAGCCGATAGGTGTCGCGATCAAATACGCCGTTTTTGTCCTGCTGAAGTAGAGAACTAAGACGGATCAAGACATCATCGGTCGAGCCGTTTGTCGGCCAGAAGGTTCCCAGAAAAGGATAGTAACGAAACGCCCTCCAGCCGGTATAGCCCCCATCAGGTGCACGATCGAAGCCC
Organism: Sulfurovum sp.; assembly: GCA_024763175.1. Classification (GTDB taxonomy): domain Bacteria; phylum Campylobacterota; class Campylobacteria; order Campylobacterales; family Sulfurovaceae; genus SZUA-451. The sequence continues at coordinate 20,937 of JANTGA010000014.1, read as the reverse complement.
AGATCATCAAAGTGATAATAGCAATCCGGACGATACCCCTGCCAATCTCTCGGCAACAAACGGTGCAGCTCGATGCTGCCGTTTTTATCAAAATAGTTGGAGCGGTTGACATAATTGACAATCGTCTCATTGCTGATCGCTGCAACAGCTTCGCTACGATCTTTGAAGAAATTTGTAAAAGGATTTTTCATCATCTCCTCAGGGAAATTGTGCTCCAGCTGCAGCTCACTGTCGTTTGTGTAGTTTGGAATTTTCCCTTTGGTATGGCAACTGTAGCAGGGGTTGGATATTTTCCCTGTTGTGCTATCTTTGGTTTGGGTATAGCACATAGGGGTGATATAGGATGCTCTCGTGTTGACAATGGTCTCATACCGGATGCCGTTGGCCTGCTCTATGCTCTGAATGTAACGCTGGGTATCGAGATTGGATGCGTGATTTCCAGAGGATAGTGTCAGCAGGAGGGTGAGACTGAGTGTGCGTGCTTTCATGAATATGCTCCTGAGAGGGGTGACCACAGCCGGGCTGCGATCATATAATGCTATTAAAAAGCGTCAGCCGGGATGCCGTCGATATAGCCGATAAAGGCTTTCAACTGATCATCGGTCACTTTTTCGAGTAGTGCCGAGTTGGGTTTGCTGCTGTCTGCGGCTTTGGGGTTGTCTTTGAACGGATGCTGTACATTGACGAAGAGTACCCCTTTGTCTCCTGCTACTCCGTGTTCCAGACCGGTCACTTCCGCACCGATAGGGAGGGATGCGACGCGTGTCATCTTGCCGGTTTTGGTGTTGTATGCCCAGAGCATATTGTTGACATGGTACGTGGTGTCTTCACCGATCATCAATGTGTTGTGACCGATATATTTGATATTGTCCGGGTTGGCGATGCCCTCAGGATCACAGGCCCACTCATCTGCGTATTTGTCCCCTTTGTTCAGCGGTTTTCCGACCACGATTGCTTTCATGCTTCTCCCGTTGTAGTTGCCATCAAGCTGCAGGGCATAGACTCCACCGCATACGTTTTTAGGCAGGCGGATGTCATTGGTGATCTCTTTACCCTTATAGTTGTCTTCCATACTCTTCTTGATCTGACTCATCGCGATGTAGAGGACATTGCTGTCAACATCGTAGGTGAGTCCCTCTTCTTTTCTGAATTCGATTGTCGCCCCTTTGTAGGCAGCGTATTTGCGTGTCTCGAGGAAAGCAGCCTCTTTCTCTTTGCCCGGGCGAAGCTTAAGGCATTCGGCTTTGCTGTCTTCGAGGATTTTGGTGAAGCCTTCTGCGCAGCTGCCATTCTCATCCGGCTTGGCGATGTCGAAGATATCGGTCAGTTTGGGTTTGGCCTCAACCATCCCCTTGACCTCGCTATCCTTGGCGTGTCCCAGGGCGATCCAGTTCATCGTGAATGCTCCGCCATTCTGATCGGATGTCTGGGTCAGTTTGGCTGCATAGAGCGTCCCCTCCCAATCGGGCACAAACGAGTCGATCCGTTTGTCGGAAACGAATTTCCACAAGCCCTTAAAGGTGCCGTCATCGGACATATAGACGGTTTTGTCATCGGGCATCATTTTGGCAAGTTCGGGTGTGTATTTTCCTGTCACATAATGTTTGGCACTTTTGGTCGTGCCGTCTGCCTGCGGCTGCACCTCTACGATGTAGCCATAGTTATATGGGGTGAAGAATTCGCCGTTGTAGCCGTTATATTTATCAATCTTTGTGTCGTGGAGGTATTTGGCCATACCGTCAACATACGAGCAGAAATAATTCTTTTTCCCTTTGGCGCCATTGCCACTGCCATCGAGCGCACAATCGGTATAAAAAGGTGAATTTTTATCGGCATAGCGTGTGTTGAGTGAATAATCCTCTTCACCGCCGAGGTGAGAACCGTAAGCGGTTCTGGAGCTGGCACAATTGATGATCGTCCCGCCCATTGCTTTGAGATCGACCGGATGGGTATTGACCGCTTTGAGGGCACCGTTTGCAACGGTGAGCTCGGTATTATAGAGCTCACCGGGACGCTCTTCCATGTGCGTGATCAGGAAGGTTTTTCCTCCGGTACTGATCAGCGAATTGCCGTCGGGGCCATCGGAGATATCCTGTGAGCCATCGGCTTTGAGTATCGGTTTACCGTCCTGGTCGGTCATCCGTCCAAGGATACCCTGACCGATTCTGTCACCCATTTTGGCGAGGACTTTGTAGCTCAGAGGGAAATCCTGAGTCGATTTGTCTCCATAGGTCATGGTCAGCTTCGGAGAGACACGCATCTCCTTTTTCTGTGCATTGTCCGCCGAGATACTGATAGGTTCAAAACGAAGCGCTGTTACCGTTTTCGCTCCGGAAACACCACCTATTCCCAAGGCTGCGATCGCAACTATAGAAAACGCTTTTTTCACTAACATGTTTGTCCCTTTTGATTTGGTACACTTAGAGTATAAGAGAATTTGGAAACAGAATGGATACAAAATGATAACATTTTCATCCATATGAAGCCTATTATAGCTATGTTCTTATTTTGCAACAAGTCTACTATACTGCAACACCATACAAAGGAATAGCGGTCAGCGTGGTACATAAAAAGCCGCAAGAGGGTGCATTCGCAGCAACCCTCCCGACTTCCGGCATAAGTGCCAGATGACAATAACAACTTAACACACTCTATACTGTACACCTCCAAATAACCAAAAAGGAGTGGTGGTGGCAAGATGACCCCGTATCGAATGCGCCGCCTGACATTTCAGACCCAAGAAATTAATCTTGCGACGCTATCAGCAAAAGGGCGGGCAACACCCCGCAGCAGCGTCCTGACCTATGACTCCTGCTCGCTCAACAGTTCTCGCACCACTTCTCTGTCATCGAAGTGATGTTTGACCCCTTTGATCTCCTGGTAGGTTTCGTCCCCTTTGCCGAGGATCAACAACACCTCATCTTTATCCAGTGCGTCCAGTGCCATTTTGATCGCGAGTTTGCGATCAGGGGTGGCGGTGACATTCTCTTTGCCATGCAGCCCGACAAGGATCTCTTCGAGGATCATTTCAGGCACTTCATCGCGTGGGTTATCGCTGGTGACATAGATCTTTTGGGCGAAGCGTCCGGCTGCAGCGCCCATTCGGGGACGTTTGCTTCTGTCCCGATTACCACCAGCACCGAAAACCACCGAGATATCTCTATCTTTCATACTTTCGAGTACCTGAAGCATGCCATCATTCGTATGGGCAAAGTCTACGATGACCAGCGGATCGCGGCTGATGACTTCCATCCGTCCGGAAACACCGGCGAAGTTTTGAACGACATCACAAACCTCTTCGAGCTTCCTGCCTGTCAACATCACGACAGAGCCGACAGCGGCCATCAGATTAAAGAGATTGAAGAGGCCGACCATCGGAGAGTGGAAGGTCGCCTCTTCACGCAAATGCTTGACGCCTGCCGTGATGCCGTGGCGCAGTGAAAAGGCTTGCACCTTAAAGGTTGCCGGCTCATCCACGCCGTAGCTCTGTGCCCCGACAGGATTGTAGGTGATATGCTTGATATCGTCCTTGTTTAGAAGTTTGGGGGACTCATCTGCGAAAAAGAGGCTTTTGACCCGACGATACTCTTCGACAGTCCCATGATAATCGAGATGATCACTCGTAACATTCGTATGCACTTTGAGTGCAAAGTCGATCCCCTCGATGCGCTTTTGATGGATCGCGTGGGAACTGACCTCCATGATGAAGTAGTTGCAACCCCGATCGACTGCCATCTTCATATGGTGCAGGGTCTCGAAGATCGAAGGTGTCGTCATGATCTTCTCTTCGAGGCGCTCTTCGAGTGCGAAAAAACCTCTGGTCCCCTGCAGTGCAGGCCTCTCATCCAGATCAAGGAGCAGAGAATAGATCGCTGCTGTGACAGTTGTTTTGCCGTTTGTTCCTGTCACGCCAACTGTTTTGAGTCTATCAAGGCCCCACGCCTTGATGAGCTCAGACGGCATGATGAAAGGAGGAGCAGTGTCCAGTTTTTCATAGTAGTGGCTATTTTGTGCTGTCTTGAGAAAGAGTGTACGCCTATCGATCTGCGCCGTATTATCTGTCAGAGCAGTGAAGCTATTGCCCTCAAAGGGGAGTATCACTTCTCTCCCTCCATAATGTTGTGGTAAAGTGCATAGATCTCCTGGTCATCACCAAACGCACTGGAAGCAGCATCGAGATAATTCAATGCCATATCTCTGAAGCCCTCCTCTGTCAAATGCTTGACAAAATCTATAAATTCGGTTTTGTTGGTAATGACCACTTTGGTAGAGAACATGATATCTTCAAACGCTTGCTTGAAGTCACCGCGCGACTCAACCAGGCCCATAAAATCCTCATACCGTATTCCATCTTCATATTCAGACTGCTCTTTGAGCGGGTCGACCAGCAGCTCCTGGATGGTATTTTTGGAGTTGTCCAACGTATGGATCAAGCTGTCAATGATCTCTGCGGCATCCTCTTTTTCACTCTTGATAGCCTGATAGTAATCAAAGAGGGCTTGGGCATCATCCCCACTCTCCATGCCCAGATCACTCAGATAAACACCCACTTTGGCTTCACCCAGATCAGGGTGGTCCTTCAGTAATAATCCATAACTCCGAAGTGATTGGAAATATTCTCCATTCACAAATTGCTCTTCAGCGCGCTTCAGCAGGCTGTTTTTATTTATCTTCACCATCTCTATCCTAACTGATCGAGTTTCTCTTCCCATCCGGCAGGCACATTGACCACTGTCAGTTCAGGGTGAATCAATGCTTTCATTTGCTTCTCTACACCATACTTCAGAGTTGTGCCACTGCTTGCGCAGCCGACACACGCACCCTGTAACTGAACATAGATGATGCCACTCTTGATAGCAATTAACCTGATATCACCTCCATCCAACTTGATAGAGGGGCGCACCTTTTCTATCACATTCTCTACTGCAGGCTTCAACTCTTCATCTGTAAACGGGATCAAACTCTCTCCTTTTTATTCTATAAATTATATCATTATCTATTTTAGAGTCTGCTCTTTCCTGAGCATTATCATAATAAGTATCGTTATACTTAAAAAATGTCTATTTGTCAAGTTGGGTAGTATAATTTGGATCTTAAGAAGGGAAGTTTGCGACACCAAGGCAGGAGCCTTGCGTCTACTGTCTGAATTATACGAGTTCGATCATTGCCATAGGTGCAGCATCACCTCTGCGCATACGTGTTTTGATGATTCTGGTATAACCACCATTGCGTCCCTCATATTCTGGTGCGATCTCTGTCACCAACTTATTGGTGCAAGCCTTATCCTGAAGCATTGCAAAGACGGCTTTGTGTGCATTTGCATCAGCTGGAGATGCCTTAGTAATCAATTTTTCATAATAACTTCTCAGCTCTTTAGCTTTCGGAAGTGTTGTTTCGATCTTGCCCTCTTTTGTCAACGCGATGGCAAGGTTCTTCAAAAGCGCAGCTCTATGAGAAGAACTTCTCGTCAGTCTACGATATCCATGTCTATGTCTCATGGGGATCCTTTTCTATTTTAGTTTCTCTAATTTTTTAACAAGATTTGCTCTTGCTACATCACTGAGTTCAAACTCAGCACCATACCCCTGCTCCTCAAGACACTCATTGATCTCATCGAGAGATTTTTTGCCAAGATTTTTAATTGTTTTGATCTCATCTTCTCCCATCAATACCAGTTCACCAAAATATTTGATTCCGGCTCTATCGAGAGAGTTGAAGCTTCGTGCACTCAGGCCCAATGTGTCAACCGGCTGAAGGAAAGGCTTCATCTCATCGCTGCTTCCCCCTCTTTTGACGGGTGTCGTATCGATATCAACATCCAGTACGCCGTTAAAGACAGCAAGCTGCTTATGCATTGTTTCCAATGCATTGGTGAATGCTTCGACCGGCCCGATCTGACTGTTGGTCATAATATCAAAAGTGATCTTCTCATAACTGGGGTTGTCTTCGACCAGGATAGGCTCAATTTTATAGTTAGCCTTTCTTACCGGTGTGAAAAATGCATCCAGCGGAATCGTATCACTCCCTACTTCATCCAGAAGTTCTTCACTTGGTACATAGCCGATACCTTTGGTAATCACAACAGTGAAATTCAACTCTGCATCTTCATTGAGCGTAGCAAGGTGAAGTTCGCCATTGACCACTTCAATCTTATCATTGTTTAGATCTTCAGCAACGATCTCTTTGTGACCTGAAAAAGAATAATTGACTTTGACTTTTTCGCTTTCATCTTTGATTTTGAAATGAATATTCTTCAGATTAATGATAAATACAGCAACATCTTCATGCATACCTCTGATCGTATCGAATTCGTGGGCTGCCCCTTCGATCTTGACCGAAATGGGCGCATAACCTATCGAGCTACTCAATATCAATCTTCTCAGTGGATGAGCAAGCGTAACAGCATAGCCACTCTCAAAAGGGTAGGCTATGATTTGCGCTCTGTTTGCACTCACTTCTTTGACTTCAACCTCAGTTGGTATAAATGGTGCAACTTTAATTTTTTTCATTGGCTAACCCTTACTTATTATTTAGAGTAAAGTTCGACGATTAGGCGCTCTTCAACAGGAATTGAAATATCTTCTCTCTCGGGCACTCTCGTAAAGAGTCCGAAGAGTTTTTCTTTGTCAACATCGACCCACTCTACGATGCCGGTTTGGTTTGTCAATTCAATACTTCTGACAACCTGTGGGTTGGTTTTGCTCTTCTCTTTGATTTCGATCTTTTGTCCTGCTTTGACACGAAATGAAGGGATATTGACCCTCTTGCCGTCAACGAGGATGTGACCATGGTTTACAAACTGTCTTGCTGATGATCTCGTCGTCGCAAACCCCATCCTATACACAACATTGTCTAGTCTCTGCTCAAGCAGCTGAATCAAAATACTACCGGTGTTGCCCTCTTTGCGGTTTGCCTCTTTATAAAGAGATCTAAACTGCTTCTCGCTGACTCCGTACATAAATTTTGCTTTCTGCTTCTCTCTGAGTTGCTGTCCATATTCGCTGATCTTTGTTCGTCTCTGTCCATGCTGTCCTGGGGCATAAGGTCTCTTTTCAAGAGCACTCTTGCCGGCAAGTCTTCTCTCACCTTTTAATCCAAGATCAACACCAAGTCTTCTTTCCAGTTTTTCAACAGGACCTGTATATCTTGCCATCTCTCTACCTTTTGTATATTTCTTTTTTCAAAAAATAATAGCACAGCGAAACAGTGTATCTCTACACCGTTCACGCTTTACTATTCACCAATAACTACTTTACACTCTTCTCTTTTTGGGAGGTCTGCATCCATTGTGCGGAAGCGGTGTAATATCCTTGAGGAATGTAACACGTATACCTTCTGTTGCGCCAATCGCTTTGACAGCCGTATCTCTTCCTGATCCAGGCCCCTGAACCTTGATACCGACTTCTTTGATGCCATTCTCTTTTGCTTTTGACATTGCGTCTGCAACTGCTTCTGTTGCTGCAAAAGGTGTTGACTTTTTACTTCCTTTGAAACCCAGTGCGCCTGCACTGCTCCAAGCGATGACATTTCCCATTTCGTCCGTTACTGTAATCACAGTGTTGTTAAATGTGGCCGCCACATAGACAACGCCTCTGGCAATACTTTTTTTTGCTTTTTTCTTAGCCATTTATACTACTCCTGCTTTTACGCCGCGCCAACGGTTTTTCTTTTACCCTTGCGAGTTCTTGCATTTGTCTTAGTTTTTTGTCCACGAACAGGAAGACCTCTTCGGTGTCTAAGACCTCTATAGTTGCCCAGATCCATCAATGATTTGATATCCATAGCAACTTTTTTTCTCAAGTCACCTTCAACCATCAAATGCTCTTGGATCTCTTTACGAATCGTTGCAGCTTCTGTATCTGTCAATTCATGGACTCTTTTGTTGTAATCAATACCTGTTGCATCAAGAATCTTTCTTGATGTAGTCAAACCGATACCGAAAATATACGTGAGAGCATACTCCATTCTCTTTTTCTTGGGTAAATCAACACCTGCTATACGAGCCATGCTTATCCTTGTCTCTGTTTATGTTTTGGATTTTTACAAATCACGCGTACGATACCTTTGCGCTTGATAATTTTACAATCATCGCACATCTTTTTTACCGATGGTCTAACCTTCATGGGCTATCTCCTGCCTTTATTTTGCACTTTGTAGACACAATTTTGTGTCCGAATCGCGTGGTTCGCTGAGTATATGCCAACCAACTCTTGAATAATCAGTGCTATTTAGTCAAAAGTTCTTCACGCAGTTTCCCGAATACCTATACTATACAGGGAAGGGGATTATATCTGAATATTTATTAATTTCTCCTTTGGGGTCGATATTCCGACCCGCTACACGTCTATTTGTATCGAAAGGTGATGCGTCCTTTGTCCAAGCTGTAGGGCGTCAACTCTACTTTTACTTTGTCTCCTGGGAGGATCTTGATGTAGTGCATTCGCATCTTTCCGGCAATATGACAAAGAATAATATGCTTATTCTCAAGCTCTACTCTGAATGTCGCATTGGGGAGTGCCTCCACAACTTTACCATCAATTTCTATCACATCATCTTTTGCCATTGTTTTCCTTTTCTATCATTTTTTTGTTGATTCTCCCGCAGGATCACGCCTATACAGATCAAAGCTGTGTCAATATCAGGGCTTTGCCATCTACGACTGCTACCTGATGCTCATAGTGACTGGTGCGCAGATTATCTTCGCTCAATACAGACCATTTGTCTTCAAGCAGTACCGGATTGCCACTCTCCTGGCAGACCATAGGTTCCAGACAAAACACCATGCCATTTTTGATCTTGGGTCCCTGATTGGGCTTGCCCTCCAAATAGTTGGGAATATTGGGTTCATCGTGTGGTTTGGTGCCGATGCCATGACCGCAGTAATCCCTCAATGGCACAAACCCTTCCCCCCTGATATACTCTTCGAGTATTTTGGTCAACTCTTTGAAACGCATTCCGGGCTTGATGCTCTCGATCGCATGATAAAGCGCCCCTTTGGAGCAGGCGATCAATGCTTCGTCCCCTTTGCTGATATCTCCCACAGCCATCGTGATCGCTGCATCACCATAATATCCATCCAGCTTGGTGCCGATATCCAAGCCGAGGATGTCGCCCTCCTGAATCTCTTGATCCGTTGGAACGCCGTGTATGCAGACCTCATTGAGTGATGTACAGACAGAGCCGGTGAATCCGTACAAGCCCTTGAAGGAGGGCACAGCACCCAGATCACGAACGTATTTATCACCCATTTGATCGATCTCTTTGAGAGTCATTCCAGGCTGGACATTTTCTTGAAGATAGTGAAGTGTTTTAGCGACGATTTCGCCAGCTTTTTGAAGCTTGACGATTTCGCTTGCTTTACGAATCGCAATTGCCATTAGAGACCCACATTGCCTAATGTGTCATATTGATTCATCGTTCGTTGTGCTTCGATTTTACGCATAGTGTCCAGTGCGACCTGCACGACGATCAAGACCGACGTTCCACCGAAATAGAAGCTCGCCCCCAGACCATTGATAAAAATAAATGGTACGGTTGAAATAATAGCCAGATAAAGAGAACCCGAAGCAGTCAGACGGCTCGCCACTTCATTGAGAAACTCTTTGGTATGCTCACCAGGTCTCACACCGGGAATAAACCCACCCTGGCGCTTTAGATTGTCTGCGATGTCTTTCGCATTGAAGGCAATCGACGCATAAAAGAATGCGAAGAAGATGACCATCAGGAAGGTCGCCACATTAAAGACAACACCCCCCGGCGCAAGAATATCAGCGATACTCGTCACGATCGGATTGGTGCTTGCCTGCAGCATGGTGAGTGGGAACATCAAAACTGCAGAAGCAAAGATAGGAGGAATAACTCCCGAAAGATTGACTTTCACAGGAATATAGTTCATGACCCGTTTGTTTTGGTTTTGCATGATGGTTTTTCTCGAGTAAGAGATCGGAACCCGCCGCTCACCCAGCTCAACATAGATGATCACAAAGATCGTGATCAGCATAATCGCAAAGATCGCAAGGACTGCCAGGAAATTCATCTCGCCGGCATTGACCGCCCGAACCGTGTTGGAGATCGCTGAAGGGATGCCTGAAACGATTCCCGCAAAGATGATCAGGGAGATACCGTTACCGATACCCTTCTGAGTAATTTGCTCACCGATCCACATCAACAGCATCGTACCTGTCAACATCGAGAAGGTTGCCAGAGTAGTAAAGATCATCGGATCGATCATCACGGCACTCTCGCCTGCTTTGCCTGTCATGCTCTGAAGCCCCATCGAAACACCGATCGCCTGTACTACGGTAATAAAAATCGTTGCATAACGAATGATTTGCATATATTTTTGCATTCCATCACGTTCTTTTTTCATCTGTCCGAGTGTGGGAAAGGTAGCTGCGAGGAGTTCCATGACGATGGATGCGGTGATATAGGGCATGATACCCAGTGAGATAATACTGAGACGGCTGATCGCGTTGCCGCTGAACATATTGGCTAATCCCAGAGCATTGTTTGCATTGCTATCAAAAAACTCTTTGATAACATTCAAATCAACACCCGGTGTTGGGATATAAGCTAAAACTCTATAAGCAAAAAGAAATCCCAAAGTAATCAGGATCTTTTGAGTTAAAGCATTTCCCATCTTATTTTCCGCTTGTTGTAACGGCTTCGTCTTTGATTTTAGATGCAAGATCTTTGGCGCTTGCACCAATCAATTTGACTCTGGTCACTGTTTTGCCCAGCTTGTGAACTGATTTGATACTTTCGACTGTGATTTCATCAAGCTCCGCTACGGCTTTGATTCTCTCTACATTGATCACATAGGGCTTGTCTACGCTGGAGACAAACCCTACTTTTGGAAGTCGCTTGTAGAGTGGCTGCTGACCACCTTCAAAACCTCTTTTTCTCTTGTAGCCTGTTCTTGACTTCTGACCTTTGTTACCACGTCCGGCAGTTTTACCTGTACCGGAACCCTGACCACGGCCTACTCTTTTTCTATTTTTCGTTGAACCGGGAGCCGGCTGCAAGTTATGTAGTGACATACCTTCTCCTTACGCTTTGATTTTGCTGAGAGCTTGGATCGTTGCTCTTACCAGGTTGTTTGGATTGTTGGAACCGATAGACTTGGTGAGAATATCTTTGATACCTGAAAGCTCGATCACCGGTCTGGCAGCACCACCGGCGATGACACCGGTACCTTCACTTGCCGGTCTAAGCACGACTCTGCTGGCATTGAACTTGTGCTCGATATCGTGGGCAATTGTTGTCCCTTTGATATTGATCTTGACAAGGTTTTTGAATGCATCATCCACTGCTTTTTTGATCGCATCAGGTACCTCTTTGGCTTTACCAAATCCATACCCGATCGTACCGTTTCTATCACCGACGACAACCAAAGCAGTAAATCTAAATCGTCTACCACCCTTGACAACCTTTGTGACACGGCCGATGTTGACGATTGCTTCTTCAAAATTCTCTCTGTCGATATTTTTCATATTTTCCATTATGCTTCCTTAAAACTTAATACCGGCTTCTCTAAGTGCTTCAGCAAAAGAAGCGACCACGCCGTGATAGAGATAACCATTTCTGTCAAAAACGACACTATCGATATTTTTAGAAGCGAGATCCTTGGCAAACTCCTGGGCCACTTTTTTGACATCTTCACGGTTGGATTTGAGGCCAAGTTTTCTTCCGTCCACTGATGCGAGTGTATGACCGGCTGTATCATCAATCGCTTGTGCATAAAAATGCTTATTTGACTTATAGACTGTCACTCTTGGCTTCTGGGTTGTTCCGAAAATCTTACTTCTGGCCCTGGCTTTTTTCTGAGCGCGAAGTTTATTTTTTCTATTTTGAATACTTTTTAACATCTATCGCTCCTTACTTACCAGCTGCTTTACCAGCTTTTCTGATGATCACTTCATCCGTGTATTTGACACCCTTGCCTTTGTATGGCTCCGGCGGCCTGAACTCTCTGATCTCGGCAGCAGCTTGCCCTACAGCCTGCTTGTCTGTACCGGTGATAGTAATAATATTCTTCTCTACTTTAACATCAAGACCCTCAGGGATGCTGAAGTTGATATCGTGAGAATGGCCCAACTGAAGGTTCAGCATCTTTCCCTGAACAGCAGCCCTGTAACCGACACCATTGATCTCCAAGGATTTCGTAAACCCTTTGTCAAGACCGATAATGATATTGTTAAAGAGTGATCGGTAGGTTCCCCAAAATGCCGAACTCTCTTTACTTTCACCATTTCTTGTGAATGTGACTTCATCGCCATTGATCTCTACACCAACACGGCCATGCGTCTCAAGTCTCTTTTCCAGCTTATCTTTTTTCGCGACAAGTACCGTACCATCCAGTGATACCTCGATACCCTTTGCGACAGATACAGGTTGTTTTCCTACTCTAGACATGAACTTCCCCCTTACCAGATACTACAGATAACTTCGCCGCCGATGCCGCGCTTGTAAGCTTCGTCGTTTGGAAGCACTCCCTGGCTGGTGGATACAACCAGTGTTCCGTAGCCATTTTTGAATGTTCGGATCGCATCTTTGCCCTGGTGGACACGCCGACCTGGCTTGGAGATCTTTTTCATTTCATTGATAACACTATGTCCGTTATCATCATACTTCAAAACAACCTTGATTGTTTTTTTGTTTCCGTCTTCTTTCACTTTGTAACTCTCGAGGTAACCCTTGTCTACAAGAATAGAAACGATTGCCTCAATGTTGTTTGAGTGCAGAAGCGTGGTTACATCCAGTCTTCTCTGTGCAGCATTTCTTACTCGAGTAAGAGAGTCTGCAATTATGTCTGTCATCATCTTTTACTCCTTAATTACCAGCTTGCTTTTCGCATGCCGGGGATGAGGCCTTCGTTGGCCATTTTTCTTAAACATATACGGCAAATACCGAAATCTCTGTATACTGAGTGCGGTCTTCCGCAAATTGAACATCTTGTATAGGCCCTGACAGCAAATTTAGGTTTTCGCTGCTGCTTGTTGATCATAGACTTCTTAGCCATTACTTTCTCCCTTTAGCGAATGGCATGCCCAACTTCTCAAGAAGGGTAAATGCCTGTTTGTCATCCTGGACACTGGTGACGATAGTGATGTTCATTCCGTGTGTTTTGATGATCTTATCATAAACAACTTCCGGAAACATCAACTGCTCCTGAAGGCCGAAGTTATAACTTCCTCTTCCGTCAAAACCTTTTCTGGGTACACCTCTGAAGTCTTTGACTCTCGGCAGTGCGATAGAGACAAGCTTGTCAAAGAAGTTATACATATTTTCACCCCTGAGTGTGACCTTGATACCACTGGCTGCACCCTCTCTCGCCTTGAAACCTGCAACAGATTTTTTGGCGAAGGTGACAACAGCTTTTTGCCCGGCAATCAAGGAGATCGTGTCGGTCATGTTTTGGGTAAGCTTGTTATCTTTACCCTCTTCACCGATACCCACACTGATCACAATTTTTTCAAGCTTCGGTGTCTGCATCGCATTTTCGACACCGCACGCTTCACGGAGTGCGGGAACGATGTCATTGTACTTTTGCTTCATTCTACTCATAGGTTTAGCCCTCTACTTTTTTAACATTGGAGATATCGATCGGCATCTCTTTTTGAGCAAATCCGCCCTCTTTATTCTCATCGCTGGGTTTGACCGCTTTTTTGGCGATTTTGCATCCTGCAACAATTACGGCATTTTTCTTGCCAAGCACGTGAAGCACTTCGCCAGTTTTACCTTTGTCGTCACCGGCGATGATCATCACCTCGTCGCCTCTTTTGATTTTAAACTTTTTATTTGCTGTATTAGCCATTACCATACCTCCGGCGCAAGTGATACAATCTTCATAAAGCCTGCATATCTTGCTTCACGACTGACCGGCCCGAATATACGTGTGCCGATCGGCTCTTTTTTATCATCTATGATCACCGCTGCATTGTCATCAAAACGGATCAAAGAGCCATTTTCTCTCTGGATTTCCTTTTTGGTTCTGACAATAACAGCCTTAATAACCTTACCTTTTTTGACTTTTCCGTTTGGAAGTGCTTTCTTGACGGAAGCGACGATGACGTCACCGACAGAAGCATATCTTCTTTTGGAACCTCCGAGCACTTTGATACACATGATCTCTTTGGCACCGCTGTTGTCTGCCACATTCAGTCTTGTAAAACTCTGGATCATTACACTTCTCCTCTCTTGAGGATTTCAAGCAGTCTGAAACTTTTGGACTTGGAGAGAGGTCTGCACTCGATGGCCGTAACCGTGTCGCCCATATGTGTCTCATTATTTTCATCGTGTACAAGGTATTTTTTAAATCTTTTTACAGTTTTGTGATATCTTGGATGAAGAACGCGTCTCTCAACCAAAACAGTCGCTGTCTTATCTCCAGCTTTCTTGATCACTGTTCCTGTTATCTGTCTTTTTGGCATAGCTGACCCTTTACTTCGATCTTGCAGCAGTCAATGCTGTCTGAATTCTTGCGATATCTTTTTTGGCAGTTCTCAACTCTGTTGTGTTGGTCAACTGCATCGTTTTCTGTTTTGCTTTCAGCGTGAAAAGCTCAAGCTTCTTCTCCTTGAGTGCCTCAAGGAGCACTGCTTCTGTTTTGTCTGCAATATCAGTATAATTCATTGCTGTCCTTTACTGAAATAATTTTTGTTTTAAAAGGCAGCTTGTGACGTGCGAGCGTCAGAGCCTCTCTGGCAAGATCTTCGCTGACACCGGCCATTTCAAAAATGATTCTGCCTGGCTTAATATTCATGACCCACTTCTCTACGGCACCCTTACCTTTACCCATTCTTGTTTCGAGTGGCTTGGCTGTCAAAGGCTTATCCGGGAAAACACGAATCCATGTTTTTCCCATTCTGTTGATATGGCGTGTCATGGTAATCCTCGCCGCTTCGATCTGTCGGGAATCGATTCTTCCGGACTCTGTTGCCTTAAGGGCAAATTCGCCGAATTCGATTTTATTCCCTCTGAAAGACTTACCTCTGTTTCGGCCTTTCATCTGCTTTCGCCATTTGGTTCTTTTAGGCATTAACATAACTATTCACCTCTTCTTCTGGATGGCTTTCTGCCACCTCTTTTCTCTTCTGCTGGCTCTGCCTGGATACCTTTCTGGAGTACTTCACCTTTGAATATCCAGACTTTGATACCGATGATTCCGTATGTAGTCTGCGCCTCTGCAAATCCATAATCGATCTTGGCTCTGAGTGTATGCAGAGGAACTCTTCCCTCAAGATACCACTCAGTTCTTGCCATTTCAGCGCCGCCGAGACGACCTGCTACAGAGATCTTGATCCCTTTTGCGCCAGACTTCAATGCGCCCTGGATCACTTTTTTCATCGCTCTTCTGAAAGCGGTTCTTCGCTCGAGCTGCGTTGCGACATTTTCTGCTGCCAACTGTGCATTTGCCTGCGCGCGCTTCTCTTCTTTGATATTGATGACGACATCTTTGCCGAGCATTTTGATCAAAGTTGCTTTGAGCTTTTCGATATCCGCACCTTTTTTACCGATGATGATACCGGGTCGGGCAGTCACGATGTTGATTCTCAGTTTTTTAGCAGTTCTTTCAATGATAATGTTAGAAACACCCGCATAAAAGAGCTCTTTTTTCAAATATTTTCTGATCTTATAGTCTTCAGCGATAAAAGCAGTTGTTCTGCTTTTTGCCGGAAACCATCGTGATTCCCAGTTTCTGTTGATTCCCAGTCTTAGACCTATCGGATTGACTTTCTGACCCATGGTTATGCATCCTTCCCAGTAGTTTGTTTTTCGCTTTTTGCAGGTTCTGCCACTTCCACCAGGATGTGGGCAGTCGGCTTGATGATTCTGCTTGCTGTACCACGTGCTCTTGGTCTCCAGCGCTTCATCACAGCTGCTTTGTCCACTCTGCAACTGACGATTTCAACCTCCTCAGGTTCAAAGTCACCATTCGCGACTGCTGATGCGATCACTTTGGAGATGATACCGGCTGCTTTGTTTGGCATAAACTCCAGACTTGCCAATGCAAGCTCAGCGTTCATCCCTTGCACTTCCTGTGCGATCAGTCTTGCTTTGGTAGGGGATACTCTTACGAATTTTAATAATGCTTTACTCATCACTCACCCTTACCCTATTTTCTTCTGAACTGAACCTTTGTGGCCCCTGAACGTTCGTGTTGGTGCAAATTCGCCCAACTTGTAGCCAACATGATTCTCTGTCACAAATACCGGTACAAATTGTCTACCGTTATGTACATTGATTGTCAAGCCAATAAACTCTGGGAAGATCACAGATCTTCTTGACCATGTTTTGATCGGCTTGGTTGAATTCTCTTCTTTTGCTTTCAATACTTTCTTCATCAGGTGACCATCGATAAATGGACCTTTTTTTGTAGATCTTGCCATTTCAGCCCCTTACTTTTTTCGCTTAGTGATGATCAGTTTATCACTAGCTTTTTTCTTACGAGTCTTGTACCCTTTGGTTGGCATACCCCAAGGAGATACCGGATGACGACCTGAGTTGGTTTTACCTTCACCACCACCGTGTGGGTGATCGATCGGGTTCATCGCAGAACCTCTCGTCTGTGGTCTGATACCGAGGTGTCTGTTTCGACCTGCCTTACCGATGACGATGTTGGAAAAGTCTTCATTTCCGACAGTGCCAACTGTCGCCAGGCATTCACCCAGAATGTATCGCATCTCACCCGAAGGCATTCTGAGCGAGACGTACTTGCCATCTCTACCCATGATCTGCGCATATCCGCCGGCGGATCGGGCGAACTTTCCGCCCTGTCCAGGGTTGAGCTCGATGTTGTGGACCAGTGTACCTACCGGAATACTCTTGAGCTTCATCGCATTTCCGGTTTTGATATCGAGTCCTGCTTCTGCGGACATGATTTTGTCGCCGACAGCCAAGCCCTTTGGCTGCAGGACGTAGCGTCTGTCACCGTCAGTATATTTGATGAGACAGATTCGACAGTTTCTGTATGGGTCATATTCGACCGTTGCGACGGTTCCTTCGACACCAAATTTATCTCTTTTGAAATCAATGATTCGATAGAGCTTTTTTGCGCCGGCCTGCTTGTGTCTGGAAGTGATCCTGCCATTGGAGTTTCTACCTGCGTGAGCCGGCAGCTTCTTCAGGAGACTTCTGACACTTGCCTTGGCAGTGATATCACCGCTGTCAAGGTTAGTCATATAACGACGTGAAGGTGTGGTTGGTTTATATGCTTTAATTGCCATCTACTCTCCTTATACCGCTAAGCTTTCGATTTTGGCATCTTCAGGCAGTGTGACATAAAACTTTTTCAAGCTAGGTCTTTTGCCCTCTACACCCTTAAATCTTTTCACTTTGCCATGTACTCTCATAGAGTTCACTCTCAACGGCTTGATGCCAAAGAACTCTTTGAAAACCTCTTTAAGACCATTTTTTGTCATTCTGGGTGTTGTTTGAACTACGATGACACCAGCTTCCTGAAGGTCAATACTCTTCTCTGTATACATAATTGCTTTAATATCTGTAATATCTGCCATCTTAACTCTCTTTTGTCAATTTTTCCCAAACAGCTTTCTCAATCACGATTGAGTTGTATGCAGCTGCCAGATAAGCGTTGAGCTCATTGGCTTCTACAAGGTAGCTGTTTTGGAGGTTTCTAAATGCTAGAAATGTTTTGTCGTCGATCATCTCTTTCACTACGAGTACATCTCTTTGTCCCAGACCGTTGACAAATGCCGCTGCATCCTTGGTCTTGCCTGACTCGATCACAACACTATCAATGACAAAAACCTTTTCATTCGCCGCTTTTTCAGCGATTGCATGATAAAGCGCCAGCTTTTTTTGCTTTTTGTTGACTTTCTGGTCATAATTTTTATTGGTACTTGGACCGAACGCAACACCACCACCGACAAAGATAGGTGAACGCAGAGAACCTGCTCTCGCACGTCCGCCACCCTTTTGGGCCCAAGGCTTTTTACCGCCTCCGCTAACCTGTGATCTGGTCTTGGTTTGAGCTGTGTTGGCTCGAAGACCAGATGCATACGCTTTACAATAAAGGTAGAGGTTATGGGGATGAACTTCCAAAAATGCTTTTGGGAGCTCTTCTGTTTTTACTACTACTGCATTACTCATTTCACAATCCTTACCAATCCTCTGGCACCGCTGTGGCCAGGAATAGAACCTTTTAATACCAAGATACTGTTTTCAGCATCGAAGGAGAGAACATCATTTTTTACAGTTACTTTGGTGTTACCGTATTGACCTGGCATCTTTCTACCTTTTTGGACACGACCTGGCCACTCTGCATTACCGATTGAACCGATTCTTCTGCCGAATCTATGACCGTGCGAACCTGGACCACCACCAAAGTTGTGACGCTTCATACCGCCAGAGAAGCCTCTACCTTTGGTATTGAGCGATGTTTTTACCAAAGTTGCTTCTGCAAGAGCGGCAGGATTCAGATCGCCTGCTTCTGTACCTTCGGCTACTTCGATCGTCATAAACTTGTTGAACGCTTTAGAGATGCCGAATTTTGTCTGCTGACCTTCGATACTCTTATTGATTTTCTTGCTGCTACTGTAAGCAACAACCGCTTTTCCGTCTTCTTTGACTTCACAGACTTTCGTCTCAACGACTTTTAGAAGCGTAACAGGAACACTTGGCACATCAACTGTCCGGCTCATGCCAATTTTTTCTACGATAAATTCCATCCTCTACTCCTTACTTGTCCATTGATCTTATTTCTACTTCAATCTCCGGAGCCAGATCCAACTTCATCAGTGAATCTATTGTATCCGAAGTAGCAGAAACGATATCGATCATTCTTCCGTGAATTCTGATTTCAAACTGCTCACGCGCATCTTTGTTGACATGTGGCGACTTCAAAACAGTATAGCGCTTCATCTTTGTAGGCATAGGAATAGGCCCTCTTATTTCAGCGCCTGTTCTCTTGACTGCATCGACGATGGCAGCAACTGATCTATCTAGTACTCGATGATCATAAGCTTTCAGCTTCAATCTAATTTTTTCCATAAATTACCCTTATAAAGAACTCGTCGGCAATCCGACATAAATTTGTTGGACGCGCATTATACCGACTTTGTTTTCTGAAGGCAATGCTTTTCAGCCAAAAATCGCTACAATATCAAATCTTATGTCCTTATAAAAAGGAAACTTAGAAAATGAAAAGGCTTGATTACTTCCAAAACCATACACCGGAGAATGCCTCTTATACCTTTAGAAAGCTTCAGCTTCCCGATGAGAACCATATCAATCTCTATGGTGTCAGAGGTTCGGGTAAAAGCGCTCTTGTGGTTGACTATCTCCAGGATATGGACTATGAGACGCTGCTCTATATCGATTGTGAAGACCCCAATCTCTCCTTCGCCCCTCTCTCTGCCGCAGAGATACAGACTTATGTAGAAGAGAACGGTATCGAACTGCTGGTACTTGATCACTATGAGGCTTGCAGCCTGGAGACCCTGCCTCTAGCCGAGAGGAGGATTATCGTTTCGAGGAGATCTCTCGACCTGCCCGGCTTCAGCCAGGTCGAGCTCTTCCCCCTGGACTATGAGGAGTTTCTCGCATTCGAACGCGGCAGTTCCCAGACCAGCAGTTTCAACCACTTCCTCAAACTCGGCACACTGCCTCTGATGTCGCAATACTCCTACAGAAGTACGGCTGAGCTCAAAACCTTTCTGCGCAGCAGCTTCGACAAGCAGGAGATCGCGCTGCTCATTGTGCTGGCAACCTATCAAACCCACCATCTCACCGTCCGCCAGCTCTACACCGCTGCCAAAGGCCGCTTCAAAGTCTCAAAAGACTGGATCTATCGCACGATCAAAGCCTTCCAGCGGGAGGGTATCCTCTACTTTATCGATGACGTGTATCAGAAGGGCGGCAAAAAATTGATACTTTTTGATTTTGTCCTGGCCAAATACCTTGCGTCAGGGCAACCCTTCATCACACAATTTGATACGATGATCGCTCTGGCACTGATCAAGCACCACCGGGCATTCAAGACACTGGGGATACACGGATATGTCACCGAGCATGGTGAGCTGATCATCCCAGCCCCTTTCGAGAGTGAAGAGAGCATCTGGAAAAAATCCCACAACAAATTTTCGCTCTACAAAAAATACGGCATCCAAAAGGTCACCATCGTCACCGTCGCCAACAGCTACCGCTACGATATAGAGAAGATCAGCTTCGAAGCACTGCCCTTCTATGAGTGGAGCATCCTCAACGAGGAGGAATAAATCCAAAATCTCAAAAAGCTATAAGCATTCTTTGGCTAAAATGCGCTTGCCTCTTTTCAGACCTGTGCAACAGTGCTGAGGGACACCGGGTCAGGATGGGAACATAGCAGCCCACCTCTCTTCACCGTGTGCCGCAGGGATCTGGGGAGGGGTACTTCACGAAAATGTTGAGAGGTGTCCGAGTGGTCGAAGGTGCAGACCTGGAACGTCTGTGTAGTTTACTCTACCGAGGGTTCGAATCCCTTCCTCTCAGCCATAGAATCCCATATATTTGATACTTCTAAAAAAATATCTACAGTTCCATAAACGAAACATAGATACCAGTTATTCGGCAGGTAAACAAACAAGATTGCAGCTGCATTAATACAAAATTCTCCTTGGACACTTGCTTCTGAATGATGTTTGATTTAGGATTTAGTTCCCCTAGGTTTGCGAATATCCTTTTTTATAGACTAATGTAATCCTCCTAAATTTCATTAGTTGTTACGCCTTCTTGACACACCTTGGCCCCTTTAACTTTATCTTTTTCCAAACGCTAGACTCTTGTCCTTAAACAGATATTCAATAAAATAATATTTAGAGCCACTTGCAAATTCCCCCATCCCCAAGCAGCCAATCCTACCCTCTGACAAATTCCCAAGTTTAAAAAAACACTCCCAGCTCTTATCTACTCATTTTACTCCCTATTTCGGGTTTT